>JACFNS010000472.1 GCA_019454705.1 Taibaiella sp.
ATATATGAACCAAATTTATTTTTTTTTTTTCAATAAAAAGAATAATTTGGAATTGTTTCTTTATTAAGGAACTGTAATTTTTTTGGAAGAACCTATATAAGACCTGAAGAGCATTATTTACTGAACAACCAACAGTTTATGAATATGTACATCATCTGGAACCACCGCTTGCCCGCCACGTTATTATTGATTATTTCGTTGGCAGTTATTGCTATATCAAGCAATGCACAAGTATTGCACCATATTAATCATGGTGCCGGTACACAAACCTATGGCCAAACCGATGTGACGGTGACAGCAACAGGGAATTTCTATTACAACAATGTATGCTTTAGCAACTCTTACTGGATAGGCAGGGGACCCGTTGTTCCGCCCGGTACCGAAGATTATAAATTCTCTTTTTCTGTACCTACTGACCATATACAAGTAATAATATCCGGCAGTAATACGGGTGAGCGGTTCAGGTTTAAGATAAACAACCAGGACTATATTTTGAAAAGCAATGAACTATTTGCAGCTCCATCGCCTATTTCGCCCTGTGTTTGTGGGCCCGATACTGTTTTTCATATTGATAGTGTTGGCCGTTTGGCACATACGGGATTTTACTCCCTCAGCCAACAAAGCTGTATAATGGTAGAGGTTTTCTATCCTGGTATTAGCGCATTGGAAATATTATACGACTCGTATTTATCCAATCAACAATCTACCGGTGGCTCATTTCTTACACCATTTTTCGAGGAAGATACCACCGTATTCATTCAACAGCCATATACCGACACGGTAAAATGCCCCGGCGATAGCCTGGCATTGGTGTACAGTACCAATTTCCGGTTTAACAACAACAATACTTTTACCGCGCAACTGAGCAATGCGGGCGGCAGCTTTGCCAATCCTGTAAATATTGGCAGCAGGGCAGATACAACGGGAGATACCATCTGGTGCAAAATACCTGAGAACATACCATCGGGTAATGGATACAGAATAAGAATCGTAAGCAGTTCACCTGCAGATACTTCATTAGACAACCAGGTAAATATCCGCATCAAGGCAGCTCCTGCAAATATCAGTAACAGCAGCAACAGCCCCGTATGCACGGGTGATACCCTGCATTTGACAGGAAACAGTAGTAGCAGTGGAATTACCTGGGCATGGACAGGACCAGGTAGTTTTAGCTCGAGTGCAAAAGATACGTTTATAGCCAATGCGCAATTAGCGGATTCCGGCAAGTATATACTAAAAGCCACACTGAACAGTACGGGCTGCTCACTATACGATACTAGTACGGTAGAAATGCGCCCTACACCCACCAAACCAACAGCTGGCAGTAATAGTCCTGTATGCGAAACTTTACCGCTGACATTGACTAGCAGCAGCGGTACAACAGGGGTGAGCTATTCATGGCAAGGCCCCGGCAGCTATAGCAGTACTACGCAAAATCCTACTGTGACCACGAGTGCGTCATCTACACATGCGGGTGATTATATCAGCACCGCAACACTCAATGGTTGCAGCAGCAGGGACACTACTACAGTAGTGATATTGCCCAAGCCTGCCAAACCAACCGCAGGTGCAAGCAACAGCCCGCTCTGCCAGAAGCAGGACCTTCAGTTGACAGCTTCAACCGTAACAGGAGCGAGTTATGCATGGTACGGGCCATCGGCTTTTACCGCCAATACACAAAACCCTGTACGTGCCAATATACAGATGGGTGATGCAGGGGCTTATTATGTATATGCTACAGTAAGCGGTTGTGTATCGGATACAGATAGCGTAGTGGTGACGATTAATACAGATCCCTTTGTGAATATATTCCCTACACCGGGTGCTACAATATGTTCAGGGCAGCAGGTAATATTTACCGCCGTACCTACCAACGGGGGCAACACCTCTTACAACTGGTTAGTAAACGGTATAGCCACGGGCAGCACAGGCACTACTTACAGCACTACTACACTCAATAACGGAGATGCGGTTAGCTGCGCCATGACCAGCACCGGCACCTGCGCCACACCGTTTATCGATACCAGCAATGCCATCACCATGACGGTGCAGCCCATACTAACCCCTACTGTAACCATGACAGCCGACAAAATGCCCCCGTGGAATGGCGGGTTGACGGTGACTTTTACTGCAACACCAACACATGGCGGCGCTAATCCTGAGTACCAGTGGAAACGTAACGG
>JACFNS010000473.1 GCA_019454705.1 Taibaiella sp.
TATATCACTGAACTTCAGCAGCCACTACTTCGAATAATTACTCTTTAATACGGGGGTAAGATTTTAGCGGCACATTTTTTTCGTAAGTAATTTCTTCTACAGGGTTGCCATTGCCATCGTACATTTTCCAAACACCTATTTTCCTGAATTTGTAACGGACACCCTGCTCGGTTATTTTTCCGTTGTCGCAATTATACCAGGTGGCTATACCATAGGGTTTGTGCTGATACTCTATCCCCTCGTAGGTTTTGTAGCCGTGCGAACAATATTCCGTACAATAAGCAAAATCACCATTTTCAGCGTATTGCACCAGATGCTGTATTACGCCGTCGGGCGATATTGTTTCTTTCCTGAAAAGTTTATGATTGTAATAGTATAGTCGTTCTGTACTGCCCGATGAGGGGTCTTTCTGTTCACTGATACTATCAGCCACCAGTTCCGACTGTTCAATAATTATTTCTTTGGTGGCCTCATGCCATTCCTGCACATCGTCATAGCCGCCCAAGTTGCAGGAGGCAAGTATTATGGTTACAATTATTATCCCACAGGAATTCCGAAAAATCATCCCTATAATACAGATTGGCCCTATTGTTTGTTGAGTTCTATTATTTGCAGGTGCTTACTTCTTGAGATAGCACCGGGATTGATACCCGAATCCCCCTCAGGTATTTCCATGCTCAATTTATGATAATATTCCGTCCAGAAAGGCATAAATGTATCTGTGCCGGGTACTTTAAAGGTCATTGTATTGAGCGGAAAATATACCTCGCCACCATTTGCCAGCTTATAGCATTCATACACCAGCTCTGAGCAATAATAAGCATCATCACCCATTGCAAAGGCATTATCATAAGCCTTGCCTATATATTTCTTAGATAATTCCGCGCTTTGCAGTGCCAGGGTCTTATCGTCAGTTCTGCCTATCAGCACTTTGGTATTACCGGTGGCATCTTTGCTCCTTGACAGAAAGCTATCTACCGGTACAGCCTGTACACTTCCGTAAGCTTCTACCACTTGCAGTTTACCGTCTATTTCTGCTACTATACCGCAATGCGAGAAATCCCGGCCATCCACCCCTTCGGTCACAGCTTCTATGGCATCGCAGGCGGGGCCACAGTCCAGGTCCTGGAAGAGGATATCGCCTGGGCGGAGATTATATTTGCCCGCCTCCTGCTGCGCTGGTGTACTGCGGCATGAAGTGAGTATATACGCAGTAACCAGAATAATTAGAAAAATCCTGTTCATGAATATTTATTAATAAGTAAAGCCGCTATCAGCAGACAGCGGCTTATATAATAAAACTTTATGAAACTCTATTTTACTTCGGCAACCAGCTTTTTGAAAGACTCGGGCTCGTTCATAGCCAGGTCAGCCAGTACTTTGCGGTTCAGGTCTATACCTTTAGCGCTCAGTTTGCCCATAAACTGTGAGTAGCTCATACCTTCTTCGCGCACTGCAGCGTTGATACGTGCAATCCACAATGTGCGATAGTCGCGTTTTTTCAGCTTGCGGCCTACATATTTGTAGCCCAAACCTTTTTCTAATACGTTTTTAGCAACGGTATATACGTTTTTACGTTTACCGTAGAAGCCTTTGGCTTGCTTCAGTATTTTTTTCCTTTTTGCACGAGATGCAACAGCGTTAACTGAACGTGGCATAATTTTTACTTTTTAATCCGTCCTGTCAAAAGAAAGGCGGCGATAATTAATACTTATTTTCAAGAACCTCAACCCTGTGGGCTTACGGTATAATTATTAACTTTCTTATTATCCTTTCAGACCCAGCATACGCTTCACCAGATTCTCATTGGCAGGATGCACGAATGCAGCCTGACGCAGATGGCGTTTGCGCTTGTTAGATTTTTTAGTCAATAAGTGGCTTTTAAAAGCCTTATATCTACGTATTTTCCCGCTTGCAGTAACTTTAAAAGTTTTCTTCGCGCGAGAATGAGATTTAACCTTCGGCATGGTCTAAATTTTGGGATGGCAAAGGTAGCACAAATAATAATTCTTCCAAAAATAAATTATTGGTCATTGGATCATTGTATTAGTATTTCAAATATCCGTTATCCCTATCCACCATCAAATATCTGTTATCAAATATCTCCCAGCTAATATCTAACATCAAATATCTAATATCCAATATCCAAGCAAAAACCATTATTTTAGCCCTTGAAAAC
>JACFNS010000006.1:0-480 GCA_019454705.1 Taibaiella sp.
TTCCACTATTACCGGTTTGTTCGTTCAATATTTTCTTGCCTTTGTTCAGTATGTCTCCAAGCTGGGCATGGCTTTGCTGCACTGACAAAAAGGTACCAAGTATAAATAGTATGAAAAGCTTTTTCATTAGTACAATTTACAACTTTTTCATACTACAAAACGCAAGTTGCTAGAATCCACCGCCATTATTGCCGCCGCCACCGCCGTCATCATCCTTGTCTTTTATATTATCCCGGTCTTTGTTTGTATCAGGTTTTGTGTCCGATTTATTGCCCCGTCCGTTACGTTTCCTGCCTGTAAACCCTTTGTTTTCGCTTGTTCCGAAGCGGTAAGAGAAGGTGATATTGCCTATACGTGTTTCCCGGTCGTTATAATTAGTTTGCAAATATTGTCCGAAATCAAAATCGGTAGTGTATTTGCGTGTATTGAAAATATCAGAAACATTTAACAGCAGGTTAGCTCTTCCCTCCCAGAAATTTT
>JACFNS010000006.1:490-20658 GCA_019454705.1 Taibaiella sp.
GCGGACTGCAACGTCTATCCAGTACACTTCCTGCCTGAAACCCTGGGCTACTACCTTAGGCCCTTCATAATTCCCATTTACCTGTAACGAGAAGTTTTTGGGAAGTTTTACGGTCGTGTTCAGTTTGGCAAACCATCCAAACCCGCTATTGTCAAGCGCGGGATCAATATTACTGCCCAGTATCTGGTTATAAAAAAGATTGGTGTTTAAAGTCATATCCCACACACGTTCTACCAGTTGTACCTGCCCTGTAAGTTCCATGCCATAAGTGAGGCCGGCATTCAGGTTGCGCCTTTGTGTGAAAGATGTACCATCACCATATAATATCCTGTACCGTTCTATGAGGTTTTGCGTGTATTGATAATAACCGCTTACTATGATATTATGCCCTTTATCGTACAGCTTGTTATAATTCAGTTCAAAGTTGTGTATGAACTCCGGCACCAGGTCAGGGTTGCCCACGCTGGTATCCTGCGGGTTCGACAGGTCTACAAACGGCAGCAGATGCCAGAAGCGGGGCCTGTGTGTGCGGCGCGTGTAGCTGAAATATACACTCTGGCTTTTGGGAAGCTCGTACGAGACAAATGCAGAGGGGAACAGGTTCAGAAATTCATTTTTGTAATTACCCTTCACCTGGGTGGTAGTACCCGCATAATAGGCATATTCCATCCTCAGCCCACCCTGGTAGCGAAACTTGCCTACTTTATCGCTCCAACTGGTGTATGCGGCATATATATGTTGTTGATAATCATACCCATTGAACAATACACTATCTACTGTGGCACCTGTACCTGCAGAATCCGTTGTAGGTTTATTATCACTTTTCAGCCAGAACATCTGGGATTTCAATCCTGCTTCCAGTTTGCCGTTTTTTGTTAACATGGGTGATACATAATCTACCTGCGTGTTCAGGCTATTGTTACCACTTGTATTAGGTGCATCCTGGTATATAGGGCCTGCTATCAATACATCGCCCGAGTTGTAGGTATTGGTGGTATATTCCTGCTCACCATCCCTCCAAGATGTGGCGTAGGTAGCGTTAGCACTCAGTTCCCTTTCCTTCTTTGCAAACTTCCTTTTGTAATCCAGCGATGTAGAAGACGACACAGGCCCCCCGCCCGAAATGAAATCGCGCTCCTGTCGATATGCCAGATCGTCCTCTGAATTATATACGCTGAATACAGAACTGCCTTTACCTCCCCAGTACATTTTATTCAGGTTTTGTGTCAGGGTTACACTGTTATTAGTGTCAATCCTGTACTCTGCGCCTATGCTATTGAAAAAGCCATTGAACATACGCAGATTATCCTCATAGCTTTCTGATTGACCACTATTGAATTGGTTATCTCTTAATGTGGTATTACGATGGTAATTCCTGTTTTGACGATAACTGCTGTTCAGGAAAATATTCCATTTCTCATTTTTCATATTCAGGTTCAGGCTACCGTTGTATTTATCGCGCGTACCCGCTCCCAGGTTGATGCTGCCGTTGAAACCGAATTTCTTATCTCTTTTGGTAATGATATTGATAATACCTGTCATGCCCGTAGCATCGTATTTGGCAGATGGATTGGTAATCACCTCTACCTGGTCGATACTGGAGGCAGGAAGGCTTTGCAGTGCAGTGGCCTCATCGCCTCCCAGCAGTGTGGCCGGCTTACCGTCAATCAATATAGTTACATTACTTTTCCCCCTGAGGCTCACGGCTCCGTCCACATCTACTGATACAGAGGGGACATTTTGTAATACATCGCTGGCGCTTCCCCCTGTGCTGGTAATATTCTTATCTACATTGAATACTTTTTTATCAATACCCATCTCCATCATAGGGCGCTCACTCACTATCTGCACTTCGTCCATCATTTGGGTAGTCACATTCACATTGATGCTACCCAGGTCCTTTACCTGCTCATTTTCTAAAACTGTTATGGCGATGGTCCTGGTATTGAACCCGATACCACTCACCCTGAGTAATAATGAACCCGTACCGGCAGGAGATATTTCAAAGCGGCCATTTTCATCGGTAATTCCACCGTTTATAATTGATGAGTCGGGAGTCTTCATCAGTGTTACTGTGGCATAAGGCACAGGGGAGTTTTTGGCCCCTACAACCAGCCCTTTCACCGTTTTGTCTTGTGCTATTGCCGAAAAAGATATCCCAATCAAAAAAAGTATTAACGCTATTAAACTCCTGGCCACTATTACTGTCTGTTATTTATAAGAAATAAAACGCAAATGTAGGAACATTTAACCACTATGCAGGTAAATGCCAATGATATTGATGTATATACATTTTTTATTGTCAATCATCACAGACGTAAATGATTGAGGAAAGTTTAATAGTGATATGAACCATTAACAAAGTTTTACCGTTTATACCACAAACATCTATAAAATGCAGAAGCCATATAATGTTATAAGAGAAAAGGCCAGGTTTATACTACTGGCGATATTGAAGAAGATATTCTACCATTAAAAAATAGCGGGTTCGTTGCTGAACCCGCTTGTTGATATAGTATGCGTGTGATTTGTTATATGCCGCCGAAACGTAAGCCGATGGAGAACGGATATTGTTCCAGTGCGTTTTCAGCTAATGGCGTTACCTGGTAGCTGGCATATAGCCTGAAATATCCGTCCAATCCGAATTCTGCTGTGATACAACTATTAAAGTCACTAAAGTTGAATTTATCATGGTTCTTTTGTTTACCCTTCTCGTTGGATATCTGCTTGGTCCACGATGCCAGCCTGTAACCACCTGTGATACCCACACCGTATACAAACCAGGACTTGGGTGCAGCCTTTGTTTTGAATGTAAACATCAGCGGTACGCTCAGGTATGTAAGCCCTAATTTGTTCTTAGTGATGGTCTGTACGCTATCCAGGTACACCATTGGGCTGACCTCGTTAATATAAGTAACCGGCCGGTTGAAACGGAAATTATACATCTGCAACCCTACACCCGTCCCGAAGAATATTTTCTGTCCATCTCCGTTCACCAGTTTCCAGCTGGTAATTACAGGCCATACATTCACATTCCACGATTTACCACTACGCAGGTTGAACAGGTTTTCATTCTGATAATCATCAGGTACATTCAGCAGGCTTTGTGCCGCAGTGCTGTTATAGTTGCTTTTGTCCTGCAGAGAGTTCAGTCCTATATCCACAATACCAACTTCTACGTCAAACTTTTTCTCCACTTTATTATCCTCTTTTTTACTTTCAGAGTTAATGGCGAATCCGTCTGAGCCAAGGGAAATGCTCATTTTCTTCTTCTCTTTCTCTTGTGCCGTAGCTGCGTTGCCCGTAAATATGGCTAAACCTACTAATGCAAATATTATTCTGTATTTCATCTTAATTATTTTTTAAAGTCTTACTGTAAATAGTTCTTTTTTACCTATGCGGAAACTCACTTCTGCATCCGTATTTTTTATCTGTTCTCTTATTGTTTTGGCAGCAGCCAATTTTTCATTTACTTCTTCCTCCAATTTTTCCAGCCCTGCAGGTTTTTCGCCCAACACAGTGGCTATAAAATTGGTTTTCTTATCAACAGGCTGAGGTGTTACTGTTGTAGTCTCCAGGGTTTCAGTTATTGCTTTCTTTTGCGGTGTAGTTACTTCAGCAATATATTCTGCGGTGTCCTTTACTGCTGGTTCTACTGCTATGTTCTCATGTTCTGCAACAGGAGCTATTGGGGCTGCTTTGTGTTCTATCACCGGCTGTTGTTGTACAGCTTGTTTTTTCATGCCTGTCGTAGTTGTCTTCACGGCAACAGTGTTCACAGGTTGATTTGAATGGAGCTCTTGTGCTTTAGCGGGCTCTTTATTAATAACCGGTGGCGGGGTTGTTACAGGTTCTGTTATGGTTTGGTTTTTGACAACAACGGGTTGTGTTTCTTTTGTGCTATGGCGATTGATACTGAACAAAACAATGAAGAGTATAACACTTGCCGCAGCAGCATAAGCCTTCCAGCCACCCAGCCACATAGTTTTGGCTCTGTTTTTATCAGGGCATCCTTGCCGGTAAAAATCATAGCCTCCTCAGGCTGCAGGCGGGTAGCGGCATAGGCCTCCAGCTCCGGTTTCAACTCCGGGTGCAGGGCTACAAAATCCAGCAGGGCTTTTTCCTGTTCGGGCGTCAGTTCCCTGTCTGCATACAGCAGCATATACTCCTCATAATTCTCCATATTCACCATAGCTTCTGTTTTTATATTATATGTTCCACGCTTACCAGGTAGTCCTTTAGTATTTTCCGCGCGCGGTGCAGGTACACTTTTACCTGCGAGTCGGACAACCCGGTTATCTGCGCTATTTCATCATAACTATACCCCTCGTAGTCCTTCAGCAATACCAATGCCCGCGCCTGGTCGTCCAGCCTGGACAGGGCCCTGTCCAGTACTTTCTTCAGTTCGCTGTTTCCCTGGTTTGTTACACGGTCGTCCCTTACTTCTTCCTTGTAGCTGATACGGTTTTGCTTGCGGTATAAATCTACAGACTGCCTGTATGCTACCTGGAAGAGGAATGACTTGGCCTTGGCGGGCACTACGTCTTTCCTTTTCTGCCAAAGAACTTCGAAGCTGTTTTGAGTGATATCCCTTGCGTCCTCGCCATTGCCCGTGCACTTGCAGGCGAAGCGGTACACCGCATCAGACCACTCGCGTACGCAGGTATTATACTCATTCAGCTCCATTCGAATACTAAATCGGGAGAAGTAGAGAAAAGTTACAGAATATCACAGGATTTTTTTTGAATCAGCACACCGGTTATTACTCAACCAATGAAAAGGCCCGCATATGCGGGCCTGGTCTTGAATATTTTTGTTTGGATTACAAACCTGTAATACACAGGCCTATTGAATACGGTGTTATGGGCGGGCCCTGGTTTTCTTTATACAGGTTGGTCAGGTTGTACGTACCCAACAATGTAAAGTTGCCATAGCCCAGGCGAAGGGTACCGGCAAAACGCCATGTTTCCAGGTAACGTTTGGTGTTTACTTTATACACTATCTTGGTGCCATCCTCTTTGCCACGGGTATGAGCGCCCAGCAAAGAGCCTACCCTTAAACCCGCCGCAGCTTTGAAACCCTTGTTGCGGTTCTCCTTATTTCCATAAAAGCGAATTTCAAAAGGCGCCTCTATATAGGTAGTAGTTACTTTGTACTTTTTATAGTTGGCAGTTTCAGGAATGAACCTGGCCATGGCATTAGTATCGTTGTCAGACAATACTATCTGCTGGTCTTTCAGGTAAATATTATCAACACCTACACCTATACCTGCGGCAAAGCTGAAATGGGACTTCTTAATCGGGAAATCGTAACATATATAACCGTTGAAGCCACGGCCTATTCCGGTTGTTTTCACCGAATCGGGGGCATTCAGCCAGCCATTATACGTAAACTGCAGCATCAGGAAATCGCGGGAGGGCTTGGAAAAACTGGTTTTTTCAGCTTTTGGGCCATCTTTTACCACATCCTGCGCCTGCAGCGATGGGCTGTTGAATATCAGTACGGCCATAGCTCCCAGGGCGTAACGTAGCATCATAGATATAAATTGAAGCGCAAATATAGCATCCGTCCTATGTTTTATTTGTTAAAACTGGAATAATGCGCCAAATGCTGCAGGAATGTTTTTGCAGAAAACACTTCAGCATGTTGTGCTGAAATATCAAATTTACTTACCTTTGCTTCCCATTTCACACGGAGACAGTAGCTCAGTTGGTTAGAGCATCGGATTGTGGTTCCGAAGGTCGTGGGTTCGAGACCCATTTGTCTCCCCTGGTAATGATTAAAAAGTGCCCATAGGGCACTTTTTTTATTTCCTGCTCTATTTATTAGCTTTACATCCTTTCGTCAAAAAAATAGTAAATAATAAAATAGATTTATATGAGTTTTGAATTAACAGGAAAGCTGGTAGCTGTAAATGACACACAACAGGTGAGTGACCGTTTTAAGAAGCGCGAGTTTGTATTGGAGATTTCTGAGGAAATAAACGGTAATGTATATACCAACTATGCAAAAATGCAGCTGGTACAGAACAAATGCGAGATTATCGACAATTTTAAAATCGGTGATAACGTAAAGGTGAGTTTTAATATTAAGGGCAACAAGTGGGAACGTGATGGCAACGTGAACTATATTACCAACCTGGACGCGTGGAGAGTGGAAAATGCAGGACAGTCGTCAGGGCAATCGCAGGTAGCTTCAACCCCCGCTTACCAGGCGCCTGCCGGCAATGGAGGTAATATGAATTATAACCCATCGCCTGAGAATGTAGATGATCTGCCCTTTTAGTGGGTAATATTGTTTAATACGTATTTTTATTGATGCTCATTGCAAACCAATATTAAGTTTCAGTGGTCTATTCATTTAACAAAACCTTTGATTTGTTAACATTTTTTCATAAACTTGATGAAAATTAGTACATCAATGCGTCGTTTTCATACAGCATATACCTTTGGTGGTATAGCTTTGGCGGCTTTTACGCTCCAGGGTTGCGTTACACGGACTGAGAACCTGGACAACCTGAATGTGATAACCAAGCCATATTCATTGCACTTTGCGGATACTGCAGGCCTTATTTATAGTACCTATGATGGCCAAAGGTTCAATGTTTTCAGCAATACCAATGGTATAGCGATAGAAGCCCTGATGGCATCGGGTAATAATGTGTTGATGAGGACACAAAATGGTACAAATGTATTCGTAAGTGAGTCTGATGGTAACAATACCACATTCAACGTTACATTTAAAGATGTCAACCCTGCTGCTTTCGGTCCTACAATGATGATTAACCTGCCCGGCTATTATGACAGCGCCGGTAGAAAATACGACAGGATATACATTGCTTCAAGTACCGGTACCGGTATTGCTTACCAGGACTATAATGGCCACCTGGACTCTGCCTGGTTGTATCCGCGTGATACAGACCTTGGCCCGTTAGGCTCTAACAAAGTAACGTCATTCACAAAACTGGAAAATGGCGCCGTTATAGCTTTTGATAATGATACCAGGAAAATATGGATTAAGCCTGATTATGTTACACCCTGGACATCTAAAACCGGCATAGGCCTGCCTGCAGCAGGTGGAGACAGGATGTTCATCATATCTCAGAAGAATGATATTCTTGCAGTTGTTCATATGGGTGGTGCTGATTTCGGAGTTTACCGCAGTACCGATCAGGGAGATAATTTTTCAAAATTGCCTAATATAACTCTGGCAGGTACCGATATCAAAGATATAACTGCAGCTGCAGCACCTTTCGGAAAAGTATTGATTGTGTGCACTCGTGATAATGGTATCTGGCGTCTTTCAGGTCAGGGTGTATGGCAGCCGAGCAGCGTAGGGCTGAAATTTGGCGCGCGTGTATATGCTATATCAGCTAAAGACAACGTATTCAAAAATGACCGCAAGGGTGAGTATGTATTCGTAGCTACAAGCGACGGTATATATCGTAGCGACGACCTGGGGCAAACCTGGGTAAGGCTGGAAGTACCTGCTGTTAAGCCTGTATTTACAGCAATGTATTAATCATCAGTTTCAACATTTTCATTCAACATATTATCCAGGCCGCGCCGCTGTTTTTTAGTGGGGCGGCCTGTTTTACTTAGGCGCTTACCAGTATAGAAGGTATTGGATAACCTTTGGTTGTATTGTTTGTCTTCTTCAGAGGTCATGTCAGTATAGTTTTTGATGGCCTCTTCATACTTCACACGGTTTTGAATTACCCCTGTTACTTCGATAGTCCATTTTCTTCCTTCAGCCCTTATATCCAATACATCGCCAATTGTTACCGGCTTCGATGGCTTTACAGTCATTCCGCCAACTTTTACCTTACCATCGTCGCAGGCGCGGGTGGCCATGCTACGCGTTTTGAAAATCCTGATAGCCCACAAGTATTTATCCAATCTGGTTTTAGAACTGTCCATACTGCACGATATATTCTTTAAAACAAATATCACATAATAATGCCGGAAAAGCAGGGGTTTTATATTTTTACGTTCCGCTTCAGCTAAGGCAATGCATTCACTTATCATATTCGCATCAGGCAAGGGCAGCAATGCACAGGCTATTATTGATTACTTCAAGAATAATGGCTTGGCCAAAGTGTCATTAATCGTCAGCAACAAGGCTAATGCTGGCGTGCTGAACATTGCAGAAAAAGAAAGGATACCTTCTATGATAGTAGATAAAGCCATGATGAATAGTGATGAGTTGGTACAACAACTGCAAGCTTATAACCCCTCATTTATTGTATTGGCTGGGTTTTTATGGAAAATTTCTCAGTCGTTGGTAAAGGCATTCCCTGAGCAAATTATTAATATACACCCTGCATTATTGCCCAAATATGGCGGTAAAGGCATGTATGGCCATAATGTACACGAAGCAGTAATAGCGACAGGTGAAAAAGAGAGCGGCATCACTATACATTATGTAGACGAAGTATATGATAACGGCAGCAAAATACTGCAGGCCTATTGTCCGGTAATGGCAGGAGATACAGCTGATGCACTGGCTGAACGTATTCATAAGCTGGAACATTTCTTTTACCCCCGTACTATAGAATACCTGTTGGAGAATATTTAATAATTTACACAGGGCAATATCACGCTTTATGGCCCGTTTTATTAAGAGATTTTCCGAACTTTCAGGAACTATGAATATCAGCAGGTTTTTAATTCCCGTTACAACGTTTTTGTATGCACAGGCAGCTATAGCGCAGGATATGCCTATCGGGCAATGGCAATCGCATTTGCCTTACAACACTGCTGTAAGCATAGCATCAGACGGGTATAGGGTTTTTGTGGCGACTCAGCATAGTTTTTATATACGATCAGTTGATGATGAAACCACTCCCTTTAGTAAAGTAAGCGGTATGTCTGATATGGGTATGTCAAAAATAGCTTACGATGATCTTACCGGGTCGGTAATACTGGCATACCAAAACAGTAATATAGACCTGTATAGAGACGGTGTGTTTTATAACATTCCGGACCTGAAATTGAAAAGTGTTGCCGGCACCAAGCGCATTAATAATATTATGACGGACAACGGGCTGGCATATCTCAGTACAGATATTGGAGTGGTGGTCTTAAACCTTTCGCGTAACGAAATAAAAGAGACCTACACTTTTACAAAAAACAGCCAGAATATACCTGTAACGGATTTTGAAGCAAACGGAAATTACTTTTATGCAGCTACTACTGAGGGTTTGTACAGGGCACCTAAAAACAGTGCTAACCTTCAGGCTTTCCAGGCTTGGACCTTAATGGACACTACGCGTATTTTTACTACAATAGCATCAACCAGCGACAAATTATTTATGGCGATGCGGGATAGTTTGTTTGTCCTCTCTGCGGATACTTTCCAGCACTTATATACCAGTGACAGTTCAATAAAAAACCTACAAAAAGGGTTAGGATCTGTATGGGTAATGGAAATAGATAATAGTACTTTTCGGGGTAAGGCCAGGCGTATGAATATGGATTATTTTTTCACAGATTCGTTAAATACCGGCAATAGCTATGAACTCATAGATATTGATCCCAATCCCGATAGTGTTAAGTGGATATCCAATTCTTCAGGTGTATTGCAAATAAGAAAGGGTAAAGGAGAGCCGTATAATACCATTCCACCTGACGGGCCGGGCGATGTAACGAATTATGATGTCTATGTGCAAGACAAAGAGATACTGATAGCCCATGGCAGTTATGATGACAGGTATAATCCATTGAACAACGGTAGCGGTTTTTCTGTATACACCCAAGGTACATGGAAAAACTACCGACAGTACATTTATCCTCCCTTTGGAGACAGTGTGGTTGATTTTGTGAACATAATAAAGGGCAATGATGGCAGTATATATGCCGGCTCCACGCAAAGTGGATTGTTTGTCTTAAAGGCAGATGGGTCGTATGAGTATTACAAACAAAACTCATTTATTAATACATCAAGTACTGGCACTACGCTGTATCGTATCAGTGGGTTGGCGTTTGACAACGATGGTGTTTTGTGGGCCACAATTTTAGGAGGCAATCCTAACGAATTGGTGGCACGTACTCCTAATGGACAATGGTACCAATTCAGCCTGCCTTTCAGCAGAAATATACCGCACTCTGCCGCACACCTGATAGTTGATGATAATAACCAGAAATGGTTTGCCGCACCCGGTGGTGGCGGTGTCATAGTGTTCGATGATAATCGTACGCCTGAGAATCCTCTGGATGACCAATATATACAACTGCTTGCCGGAGAGGGCTCTGGTGGATTACCTGATAATGAAGTGTATTGCCTGGCCAATGACAAGACCGGCAGCATATGGATAGGAACCGCAAACGGCATAGGCATAGTTAACTGCCCATCGCAGGTGATACAGCGCCAGTGTGAGGCAGAAAAACGCGTTGTACAGTTCGACCAGTTTGCAGGCTACCTGTTTCAAAATGAACAAGTGAGGGCTATTGCCGTGGATGGCGCTAACCGCAAATGGATTGGCACCAACAACGGTGTATGGCTGGTGTCGCCTAATGGCGATGAAATTATAGAGCGGTTTACTAAAGACAACAGCCCGCTGCCATCTGATATTATACAAAAGATAAGTATAGACCCTAAGACGGGTGATGTATATATAGGTACAGAACTTGGACTCGTAAGTTATCGCGGCACAGCCACAGATGGCGGTGAAGAAAACAGCGAATTGATTACCTACCCCAATCCTGTACCGTCAGGTTATTCAGGCACTATTGCTATCAAAGGTTTTGTAGAAAATGCCGATGTACGTATCACTGATATTTCCGGGCAACTTATCTACCGCACTACTGCACTTGGCGGGCAGGCGGTATGGAATGGTAAAGATTATACCGGCCGCAGGCCGCAGTCAGGAGTTTACCTGATATTTGGCACCAACAGGGACGGTACGCAGACTGTGAAGGGCAAAATGGTGTTTATGGAATAAACCATGCTGCAAAAAACAAGGGGCATAGTATTACGGTCTGTAAAGTATGGTGAAACAAGCCTTATCTGTACAATTTTTACCGATATATATGGGGTGCAATCCTATATGGTACAAGGTATACGCAGCAGCAGCAAAACCAAACAAAGCAGGGCGGGGTTGTTGCAACCAGCTACACTGCTGGATATGGTGGTATATTACAAGCCACAGGCTAACCTGCAAAGAATAAGAGAATTTCAGCCAGCTTACATTTACCAATCGTTGCAGGAGCATGTGGTGAAAAACAGCATCGCATTGTTTTCAGTCGAGTTATTGCTCAGGCTCTTGCCGGAACATGCGCCTATGCCTGAGCTGTTTGATATAGCGTTCGAATATTTTTGCAGCCTGGATGCCGTAGATGCTCATGCAACCGGTAATTATCCGGTATATTTCCTTAGCGCCTGTTGTAATATATTAGGCTATAATATTAACGGTAGATACACACCCGTAACACCCCACCTTAATTTACAGGAGGGTGGGTTTACCGCTCAGCTGCCCGCTGAGCGCCCATTTGTACCCGACGAAGATGCAATGATGCTGGATAAATTATTGCAGGTACAGCACATCAGTGAAATAGCGGCAATTGAGTTGAATGGCGCTGCCAGGTTTCGCCTGTTAGACTGGTTGCTTACATTCATGCACAATCATACCCAACATATGGGGGAAATACGGTCGCTGCCCGTGCTGCGGGCAGTATTGCATGCGTAGCTATTTCATTAGCTTCATACGCCTGGCTACGCGTGCCAGGTAATTCTTAAAGAATCGGAACTGCCCGAAGAAAATACTGATGAGCAGAACGCAAAGCGGCCACAACAAGGTAAGTATCACTATATATATTACCCACCACAACACGCCTTTGTCTAGTGGTATCAGTGTCATAATACGGCGGGAGATATAGCCGTCCATGCTACCGCCGATAGCAAAAGTGCAGAGTATCAGCACGAGCTGAACCCCGGTTACATTCCACTTCTTTTTCAGTTTATCAAACATTATGCTACCTGCAATTGTTGATTGGCGAGTGCAAATTTAAGTTTTATTCTGAAAGCTTTGCTGATGTGTTTATCTTAGTGATATATATTGAATATCCCTTACGAATGCGACAGCTTATATCTTTTTTGCTAATACTTCTTTATGCTAAGTCTGCTGCAGCGCAAGACTATCCAAAAGGTTATTTCCGCAATCCGCTGGACATCCCCATGGTGCTGGCGGGCAATTTCGGCGAGTGCAGGGCCAATCACTTTCATAGCGGCCTGGATATAAAGACGGAAGGAAGGGAAAACCTGCCGGTACGTGCTGCCGCTGATGGCTATGTATCGCGCATCAGGATGCAAAACGGAGGTTTTGGCCATGCACTGTACCTGGCGCATCCCAATGGTTATACCACCCTGTATGCACACCTGAACGATTTTGCCCCTGCAATACAGGAATATATGCGAGCAGAACAGTACAAAAGAAAAAGCTGGACAGTTGATTTGTATGTACCTGCGAGCAAATTCCCGGTAAAAAAAGGTGACCTGATAGCATACTCCGGCAATACAGGCGGTTCTACAGCTCCGCACCTGCATTTCGAAATCCGCAATTCAAAAAACGAGCACCCTGTCAATCCGGCATTATTTGGCTTTGATATAAAAGATAATGTTGCCCCTGTGCCTTATAATGTAGTGTTCTATGATATGCGGCAGAGTGTATATGAGCAACAACCGTTATTTAAAACACCGAAGAAGAAAGGGAATAATTATATAATAGATACAGTTGTAGTGAGTACACCACTTGTTGGCATTGGCATAGATGAGTATGACTATATGAATGACAGTAAGAACACACTGACCATGTATAAAGGCTCATTGTATATGGATGATGTAGTGCAAAGCGCCATCACCATTGATGATATAAGCTATGATGTAACACGTTACCTGCATGCATTTGCCGACCACAAGACTAAAAAAGAGAAAGACCGCTGGGTGCAGCAATTCTTCCTGCTGCCCGGTAATTATCTCACACATCTGTATACTGAATTGAACAAGGAGAAAGGCAAATTGGACATAAGCGATGGTAAGGCACATAAGGTGAAAATAGAAATGACCGATGCAGTCGGCAACAAAACCATCATTGATTTTTACCTGCGTTATAATGGTGATTCTACTGCTATTCCCACATGTGCCACTGATAATTTTTTCAAAGTGAACAAAGCAAATGCTTTTACACATGCTAATGTGAAGTTTACACTGGATAGCAAAGACCTTTATGATGATGTATGTTTTACATTTTCGGAACTGGCAGATATGACAGCATATTCAGCCAGGTATCAATTACACAAGGCTTCTGTACCGGTACACACCTATTTCACATTGTACATCAAACCCAATAAGCCTGTGCCCTTTGGCTTGCGCGATAAAATTGCCCTTGTATATAACGACGGGAAAAAAGACAATGGCAAAGCTGCTACGTATGACAATAGCTGGTACCGTGCATCTGTACGCAACTTTGGCGAGTACAGGCTGGTAGCTGATAATACTCCGCCTAAAATAATACCCATGCAAAGCAGGGAAGCATTGACGCGTTCAAGCAGGATAACATTTAAGGCAACTGAAGACATAACATCGGTAGAAAAGTTTGAAGCAACGCTGGACGGCAAGTGGGTCCCCTTTGAACAAAGCGGCGATATATTCTTTTATACCTTTGATGAACATTGCCCTAAAGGCGACCACGTACTGCGCATAACAGCCGCAGACGAAAACGGAAATACAGAAACAATTGAGTTTTCATTCAAAAGATAAGTGACATGGAATTAAAAGCAGGAGATAAAGCGCCCGATTTTAAAGCAAAAGACCAAAACGGAAATAACATCGCGCTCAAAGATTTCAAAGGCAAGAAACTGGTCATCTACTTTTATCCTGAAGATGATACAGAACTATGTACCAAACAAGCATGTAACTTTCGCGATAGCAGGAAAGACCTGGAGAAACACGGCATAACAGTATTAGGGGTCAGCCCCGATACGAAAGACAGCCATGTGCATTTTACAGATAAGTTCAAACTTAACTTCCCGCTATTAGTAGATCCGGAGAAGAAAATATCTACGCTGTATGGTACCTGGGGCGAGAAGAACATGTACGGCAACATTGTGATTGGCATGCGCCGCTGGACGTTTCTTATTAATGAGGATGGTACAATACATCACATCATCAAAAAACCGAAAACAGGCGGAGATACACAGCAGATATTGGCTAAGTGGGGCCTTTAGAAAGACAGTTTCATACTGCCGAATATGCCGAAGTTACGGTTAGCCGCTTCGTTGGGTAGCGACTGTGGCGTAAGTCGCCATACAAAGTCCACACGAAATACTTTGAGGATATTTTCAATACCCGTACCTACTTCTACATAAGGCTTACCGTCTAAAGACCGGAATGTAAATCCTTTGTCGAAATTGTAGGCCTTGTTAGCATCACTCAATGTGCCAATCACGCCTTTGGCTGTCCAGAACTGGCGGAAGCGGAGTTTCTTAATCAATGGTATGTATTTGAAGAATCCGCCCCCCAGGCTGTGTTCCAGGTTAGCACCTGCAAACATATCGCTGATGAACTCATATTGAGTCATCATATTGAAGGAGTACTTATTGTAGTAGTAAAACTCGTTACCCGGGTGTTGCTCCAGCAAAGGGTAAGGCAGCGTACCAAAGTATTTGCCACCAAACAGGTTGACATACAACTGGCCAAAAGGTGGTATGCGCCAGTTGTCCGATATGGTCATGGTCAGGCGCTGGTAGTCATAATCACTGCCAAAAACATTCTTCAAACCCAGTGCCAGCCTCATATCTACAATAGGGTATTTGCTGCCCAGGCTGAAACGATAGTAGTTGCCGTTCAGGAATTTCTCTTTGTATGCAAACCGTATTTTCAGGTTTACCTCCGATGCGGTGACTGTTGAGGACGGCGCACCCGATGCATCCCTGAATATAGCGGATGATGGCAGAGGGTCGTAAGGGTCGTATATCTTCCGGTAGAATGTCAATAACTGGCTGAAACCTGTAACTGATTCGTTGTACAATTCAAAACGTACATCATCAGCAAATATAAACTTCGGCGGTACACCCTTCTTTCGTATACCTACACTGATGATATTATTGATAGCTACTTTATCATAATAGTTGACTGTATAATCTATATCCCTCGTATAAGAGAAATTGAAATAGCGGCGGGGTGTCCTGTCGAACAAAACAAATGCGCTGGCATTGTATTTAAACCTGTTATCGCCCACGCCATAGGCCACATAGCCATTCAGGTAAATATCCTTGAACAGTTTGGGCGTAGTACCCATACTGAACTGGAAACGGTTGCCCTCTACCTGGTTATACGAGTAAGCGTTCCAATATGGCCCAAGCTCTATCGGCCCGAATTTATAGCCACCGGTGCTCAATATCTTCGCCAGTGTCTTCAGGTTTTTAAAAGCTCTGTTTTTTTCCAGTGAATCATACATCTGGTAGATGCCCTTTTCTTGTACACTCAATTCTTCATGCCTGTTAGCCGACCAGAAATCTTCTCCTGTAGTAGTGGCGCTGTCTGCCACTACTACATCTCTTTTAAATTCTTTACTGTTGACAATATTGCTGATGCTGTCTTTATTGGCTACAATGTCTTTGTAGGAAGTTGTTTTGCGTACAATGAACCCCAGTGTCCTCACTACTTCGTCCGACAATTCCAGTTCGGCAGTGATGTTTTCTTTGGTGCAGAACCACAGGCTATCGCCCAGTGGTGTGTATTCTTTGTAGAAAGATGATTTCTTCACCCAGTTTACCTGCGTGCCGCTTGGCATATCGGCAGCTATGTATTGGATAGCGTACACCGAGTCAACAATTTTCAATGTTCCTTCAAAGCAATTTTCCCCTTTGCGTTGAGGTGTGAAATGCAGGGTGATAATGTTGTACCCATCCTGCTTTACGGTATCTATTATTTTGTACTTGTAAAAAGTCAGGGCAGTATTACCGGCAGGGCTCACAAATTCTTTGTCAAAGAAGGGCACATAGTTATCGTATGGGTTGATGGCCAGGTATATGCGCCCCAGGTATTGAGATACGCTGTTCATCATGTTTTTGTTGCTCAATACCTTTAGCTGTGTCGCTTTGATGAACTCTTTGTTTTTCTTCGGTTCTTTCTGGTAATAGTAATCTGATAAAGCCTCGGTAAGGTACAAAGGCAGGTAGGGTTTGTAATAAGACGTAGTATCCATATTGTCGAATACAAAGCCCAGTTGTTTCAGGTAGGGTACCGGCAGGCGTTCTAATGTTTTTCGTTTAAAGTTCAGTAAGTCTATCTGAATTTTGTTGTATGCTTCGTAGCGGTAGTTGTCCAGCTTGTCTGGATTGTTTTGCGGTTTTCGCCTGATTACCTCTCTCATCAGTGTGATGGCCGGGTCTTCTCCCGGTTTTATCACTACCTCTTCCAGGTAGGTGGCCGAGCGGGTGAGTTGTATGTTATAAACAGCCTTCCTATTGTTACGGTCTACCCTGACGGTCTTAACATCGTAGCCAATCACCTGGATTTTAAGGCTATCGTCGGGCAGGCGTTCAGTTTGTATCAGGAAGTTGCCGTCCGCGTCTGTTGTCGTGCCATTAGTACCGTTTTTGAAAAAAACCGGGGCGAAGGGTATTGGCTGGCCGTCTTCTGCGTCCGTCACCTTGCCGGACAATTCATACCCCCTGTAATTGGTTTTGCGAACCGGCTCAGAAATAGCCTGCTCTTTCTTCAACGAGTCATTGACCTGCGCATTCAGGGGCGCCGCTATAAGAATAAACAACAATAAAAGGCATCCCTGCTTACGCATCATATTCATTGCCGGGTAATGGCGGGTAATCTTTATTATTAAACCATAAATAACTGAAACGGTTTAATAGTACCTTTGCATTCAATAAAAAATCAGGCAAAAATACAATAGCATATCGGTAAACTACTATATTTATAACCCTTATGGATTTAAAAAAGTTTGAGAAGAAAGCCGCTAAGAAGAAGCATAAGCTCGTCAAGTTTCTGAAAAAGCTGGATAAAGTAGTGCCTGAAGACCTGCCGCGCCTGGTAAAAGAAGAAGATGCCGAAGGGTGGAAAGAGATAGAATGCCTGGCATGTGCCAACTGCTGCAAGACCATGACCCCCACTTATACCAAAGAAGATATCAAACGCATATCCGCCCACCTGAATATGACGCCTAAAGAGTTTAAGGCTAAGTGGCTGTATAAAGATGAAACGGGCGACTGGATGAATACCACCCAGCCCTGCCAGTTTTTGGACGATAAGAATATGTGCACCATATACGCCATAAGGCCGGCTGACTGCGCTGAGTTTCCCCACCACAACAAGAAGCCGTTCAACCTGTACAACGATACCTTTATCAACAATGTGCACCGCTGCCCGGCTACGTTCGAGCTGGTGAACAGGTTGAGAAAAAGGGTAGAGCGCGAGTACGAATGGTAAACGACTGCTAAAATACCGCTGACTATGTGCTCGTTTTGCTGAAAAGCGTACTTTCGCACAGAGGATAATCCGTTATTTATAGTGTTGTATTTTATTCGTTTAAGCAGTTTCCTGTTCATAGGATTGTTATCATTATGTATTGCTATCACATCATCGGCCCGCGACAACAAGCGCGAATTCAGGGCGGCGTGGATTGCTACCGTATCCAATATTGACTGGCCATCGAAACCCGGCCTGCCTGCCGAGCAGCAGAAGTCTGAGTTCATCAAAAGGCTGGAGCAACTGAAGGCACTGGGCTGCAATGCCGTAATAGTACAGGTACGGCCCGCCTGCGATGCTTTTTACAATTCAGTAGAAGAACCCTGGAGCCGTTTCCTGACGGGTAAGCAGGGGCAGCCGCCATTTCCTTATTACGACCCGCTAACTTTCATGATAGAAGAGGCGCATAAACGCAATATGGAATTCCATGCCTGGTTTAACCCGTACAGGGCGCTGACCATCAAAGGCAAAAACCCCAACCCGCCCGAGCACGTGACCCGCAAGCACCCCGACTGGTTAGTGAACTACGGCGATAAGACCTACCTGAACCCCGGGCTGCCACAGGTGCGGGAGTACGTTACCCGCATCATTATGGACGTGGTGAAGCGCTATGATATAGATGCCGTACACCTCGACGACTATTTTTACCCCTACCGTATAGCCGGTGTTGAGTTTCCTGACCAGGCTACTTTCGTACGTTTTTGCGGCGACATCAAGAACAAGGACGATTGGCGCAGGAACAACGTGGACCTGTTCGTATCGGTACTGAACGCCAACATCAAGCAGGTAAAACCCTGGGTGAAGTTCGGCATCAGCCCCTTTGGCGTATGGCGCAATGCCAGCAAAGACCCGCGCGGCTCCGAAACCCGTGGCGGACAAACCTGCTACGACGACCTCTACTCCGACGTACTGCTGTGGATGCAAGAGGGCTGGATAGACTACCTGGCGCCGCAGTTGTATTGGGAGCATGGGCATAAGCTGGTAGGCTTCGAAACCCTGATGCCCTGGTGGGAGAAGCACAGCTACGGCAGGCATATGTACTACGGGCTGGGCGTGTACCGCATGCTGAACGCCACCAAACCACCATGGAACAGCCCCAATGAACTGATATGGCAGCTGCGCGACATCAGGCAGAAGGCACGGAACCCCGGGGCTATATTCTACAGCAGTTCCAACTTCGACAAGATACCCGGCGCAGTGTCAGACAGTGTGGCCAGGTTCAACAGGCACTACGCCTTTCCGCCGCAGATGAAGTGGCTGGACAGCATACCCCCCACGCCGGCCACGCTGACAGGTGAACTGCAGCAACAAAGCCTGCTGCTGCAATGGAGCGGCGAAAACCCTACGCAGGAGCCGCTGCGCTTTGCCGTGTACCGATTTGGCAGGAATGAGAAAATCAACCTGGACAAGGCTGAAAATATCATATCTGTACAAACGGAAATCAGCTATACAGACAGGGATTACCAGAAGTACCCGGGCGCCCGCTATGTGGTGACCGTACTGGACAGGTTGTGGAACGAAAGCCCGCCCAGCAACGTTTATAGCCCCACTGTCAACTAAGCCGATAAAATTTAGGAAAACAGGCATTTTCTAACCGAATTTTGTATCTTCAACGTCCATAAAATGATAGTTTGCATGAAGTCAGCATTGCTAAGCCGTTACTTGTTATTATTGGCTACAGTTATATTAGTTGGTGCAGGTTGTAAGAAAATCAAACGCACGGAGAACAGCGTGACCGTTACCACAAAAGGTGGTGAAACGCCGAAATCAACCGGCGGAAAGGGCGGCAACGCTTCATTTGAGATTACCCCAAATCATAATGGCATAGACATAGACAGTTGCATGGTGTATATCAAATACGATGCATCCGTAGTCCCCATAAACGGTCAATATGACGACTCAACATGGGCTGTACGCAATGAAAAAGACAAGACCCAACCACCTGTTGCCAAATTCTCAGGATTGAAGCCCGGCAACTACTATATATATGGCAAGGGCTGGGATATCATCAGGTCGGTGCATGTACATGGCGGGCTGCCTTTTATCATTATCCAGGATAATGTGAATACCAACCATATTTACAACCTGCCCCTGATGGAAACGGAGCACGAGTAAGTATTAGAACATATTTTTATACGGCCGCATAAGCAATTATGCGGCTTTTTTGTGCGGTTTTGTTCCCGGATTGTGCGGGTTGAGAACAACCGAGCGCAGTGAGCTCAACGAGGTAATTAAATATCATCCATATTCGAGTTAAAATCACCGTCAAGTGTTGCCAAAAGGTTGCCGGAATTTTGGAAAAACAAAAGTGCACAATTTTCTAAGTAATTGGTTGTGAGCGGGTTGATGAAATTGTTCCAAAATGTTCTCGGAAAAACGAAATAAAAAAATGGAACAATTCTGCGCACACTTGCGGTAGGGTGTACAGTGTTTCAAAGAGCTTTTATCGTCGCTCCTTTTGGAGTGCAGCGATTATGTAAATATACGTAAAATTGTTGTTGTATTTTGTTAATGGTATAGAGTATTTGCTAAGTAACACTTGTGGTTGGCGCAAGAATGCCGCCATGCTAAGTGCGGAAGGGTTCTTGTGCCATACATAACATGTACTTTGTTTGTTATTCGCCCCAGATACCCACATCTATCGGTATAAGACAATCCAGTAACCCCTTTTTACCTGCATAATCCAA
>JACFNS010000474.1 GCA_019454705.1 Taibaiella sp.
TACTTTTTTTGCCGTCCAGTAGTCTTCTGTTGTATCGGGGGTTTCACCCTCAGCAAATGTATATATGGCGCCCATGCGCAGAGCGCAGTCCTCATCTACCGGATAGCGCAGCCTGTATTTGATGTTATTGGCCAGGGTTGCTACATTTGTTCGTAATGATTTTAAGTTCTTTTCATCATTGCACAGCTCCAGCATTTTATCCATCATGGCGTTCAGCAGGTCTTTGGTAGTGCCACCTGCGGCATAAATGTTTTGTGCGCCGGCCGCTACATACCTGCTCATATGGTAGCCATTGGCAGCATCCTGCGGCATGTAGAGTTTAATATTGTGTACTGTTGAATGGAAAACTTCTTTGTAAGCGGGGTCACCCGCTAATGTGTTGTTCATGGTTGGTTATTTAGTTTAGTTAATCAATATTAGTTCCTTTCACGCCCGCCATTCTGCCTTTTCTTCTTCCTGCATCACTTTCAGCATTCTGCGTGCTTCTTCTATCTCTTCTTCTCCGGACTTTACAAAAATGGTTTTCAACCCCTCTTTGGTAACAATATCAACCGGGGTCTCCCGCTTACCGTCTATTACCATATGTAGCAGAGCCATTTTGTCGTTAATATCCAGCGGTTTAGGTACCGGCACCTCGGTATGCTTCACTATATCCCTGAACATATATAATACACCTGCGTCAATATGCCGGGGAACCAGTGGGTTTTGTATCATATAGGTAATGGCTGCCTGTTCAAATCCCTCTTCCAGCCGGGGGAAAGCCTGCTTTACCGCCCACAGCTTATTGCCGTGCAGTATCACTGCTTTTACAAATATGGCTTCGCAAGATGTTAGCGCCATTCTTCTCTTTATTCTCCTCCACACAAAGATAATAAAAGAAACAATAAAACAACAAATTATTGTGGTAATTATCTTTTTGCCCAGAAATACATAGCCAGCACTATTAAAAGTGTAACCAATACCACCAGGTACGGCATACTTTTTTCCCACTGCGCCTCTATTTCCTTTGACCTAAGCCTCGTGCGCACCCGCCCCAGCAACTCATCGTTGCCGGCAGAAAGCCGCTCCAGTTTTACAGCCAGGGGCTGGAAATACACATACTTCAGGCCCTTCGTGCTGTCCAGTATCATATTCACTATCCCCTCATTTACCGATGCTTCTTCGCCATTAGTAAGCGTAGCCATATGCCCTTCATTCAGCAGTTGTTCCAGGTACTCATACAGCGCTTTGTGGTTCATCCTGTACACATCTACAGTCGCCATATGGTTGTACAACTTTATGCTCTCTTTCAGTATCCAGTCGGGTGTAACAACACGATGTTCTCGGGCACGGGTAGTCATGCCTGCCAGCCAAAGCTCATTATCATATTTCCTGCGGGCCTCATCGTTGCTCAGTACTGCATAAGCCTCCTGTGCATCTATAAAATATGACTCTGCAAAAGCATCCTGTTTATTGGTATCAGGATGATATTTAAACGCCATCCTGCGGTATGCTTTTTTCACCTCCTCAACTGTAGCAGTATGGGGTATTTCCAATATTTTATAATAGTCTTTCAGTGCTGTGGCGGGCATGGGACAAAGATAGAAATTGTAGAAAGGAACAAACTATATCATTGACTCGAATATGGTTAATTCAAATATCCGTATATTTATTAAAACTAAGCCTATGCATCTGTCCAAATATACCCTCACTTTTTCGTGCATCCTACTATGTAGTATTCTATCCGCGCAAAACAGCAGTGTTACCCTATACGATTTGAACCAGGGAGGAAGTTCAAATCCAGCCAATCTCTGCACTACTGCAGACTACCTATACTTTTCTGCAGATGATGGTGTTAATGGTGTGGAACCATGGTTTACAAATGGGACGAGCATTCCTGCCATGCTTATAAATCTTCATCCATCGCAATCAGGTTTGCAGCAGGGGTTTCACAAAATGATTACAGCCCAGAACGATCTCTTTTTTGTTCAAACAAACCACAATACTATCGGGTGGGTCGAAGGGACACATATATATATTCCATCTCCCCCGAGAACCATGCCTGTAAGTCCGAAAGGATACCGAGGAGAGGTTTTAACTGCTTATCATGACACCCTTCTTTTCCCATATCACGAGGGTGGCACCGGGTTCCGATACACACTGGTAAAAT
>JACFNS010000475.1 GCA_019454705.1 Taibaiella sp.
GGCAGCAATGAATTACAATGCAGCCCTGATAGCAAAAGATACGGCAGCACTGAGTAGCTTGTTGCACGAAAAACTGAGCTACGGGCATAGTAACGGCTGGATAGAAACAAAAGGCGAACAGATAGAGAACCTGTACAACGGCACGATTAACTATCATAAGATAGAGCAACCGGAACTGCAGGTGATGTTGAATGGGAATGTGGCTACTGTACGTGGCAACGGAATATTTGATGTGGATTATAAAGGTACTGAGCATATGATGTTTGACCTGCACGTGATGCAGACATGGATATATGAGGGTGGACGCTGGCAGATGTTGAACAGGCAAAGTATGGGCAATAAAAAATAAAACAAGAAACCCCTTTAGGGGCTTGGGGTACATATGAAATTATTATTAGAACACGCGCATGTAGAAGGTATTCGTTACTACGATACCTACCGTAAGCATGGGGGCTACCGTTCTGTAGAGAAGGCACTGAAAATGTCGCCCGATGACATAACGGAAGAAGTGAAGAAGAGCGGCCTGCGTGGCCGTGGTGGTGCGGGTTTCCCTACGGGTATGAAATGGAGCTTCCTGGCCAAGCCCGAAGGTGTTCCGCGTCACCTGGTGTGCAATGCCGACGAGTCAGAGCCCGGTACTTTCAAAGACCGCTACCTGATGGAGTTCATCCCGCATATACTTATTGAGGGATTGATAGTGAGCAGCTATGCACTGGGCAGCAACATGACCTATATCTACATCCGCGGTGAGTACGCCTGGATAGTGGATATACTGGAGCAGGCAATACAGGAAGCAAAGAACAACGGATGGCTGGGCAAGAATATTCAAGGCACAGGCTTCGATTGTGAAATATACGTACAGCGCGGTGCGGGTGCTTATATATGTGGTGAAGAAACTGCCCTGATAGAAAGCCTGGAAGGCAAGCGCGGCAACCCGCGTATCAAGCCTCCATTCCCTGCGGTAAAAGGTGTATGGGGCAGGCCAACGGTGGTAAACAACGTAGAAACGCTGGCGGCGGTGGTGCCCATCATCAATATGGGTGGCGAAGAATATGCCAAGATAGGCGTAGGCCGTTCAACAGGTACCAAGCTGTTATCTGTTTGCGGAAATGTAAACAAGCCCGGTATTTACGAGATAGATATGACGCAGTCGGTGGAAGAATTTATCTTCTCTGACGAATACTGCGGTGGTATAGCCAAAGGCAAACGTCTGAAAGCATGTATCCCCGGTGGTTCATCAGTGCCTATCCTGCCTGCAAACCTGTTATTAAAAACGGCAAAAGGCGAAACACGTTATATGAACTACGAAAGTTTATCAGACGGTGGTTTCGCATCGGGTAGTATGATGGGTTCGGGAGGTTTTATTGTAATGGATGAAGACCAGTGCGTTGTGCGTCATACAATGAGCCTGGCACACTTCTACAACCACGAAAGTTGTGGCCAGTGCAGCCCTTGTCGTGAGGGTACGGGCTGGATGTATAAAATTTTGAAGAACATCGAGTACGGAAAAGGAAAGATGAGTGATATAGATCTGCTTTGGGATATACAGGGCAAGATAGAAGGTAACACTATCTGTCCGCTGGGCGACGCTGCGGCATGGCCGGTAGCAGCTGCTATCAGGCACTTCCGCGACGAGTTTGAGTGGCACGTGTTGAATCCCGAAGAGTCGCAGACAAGAAACTATGGTTTAGCGCATTATGCAGACCCGCTGACGGTAGCGGCGGGTTAAGTCAAAACTCAAAAGTGAAAACCTAAAAGTTGGCAAGTGACATTAAATACCGCTGTTATGATTTCTCAATAAAAGTCATACGGTACTTAAAAAAGAAAAAATGGGATACTTTTAGTTTGATTGTAGTTAAGCAAGTGATGCGCTCCGCAATGTCTGTGGGAGCAAATGTTGTGGAAGCAGTTAATAGTTCAACAAGAACAGAATTTAAAAGATATTATGAAATAGCATTAAAGTCAGGCAACGAAACTAAATATTGGCTCTGTATACTAAGAGATGGATTTGATATAAAAGATGATGAAATTAAGGAGATATTGAAAGAGTGTGATGAATTGACAAAGATTTTGGCATCATCGATTATTAAATTAAAAAGTAAATAGTTTTTGGTTTTGACTTTTAACTTTTGACTTATACTATGTCT
>JACFNS010000007.1:0-6122 GCA_019454705.1 Taibaiella sp.
TTCAGCACTTCATGCTCGAGCAGGTATTCTTCAAAACGCTGTACAGGATCTTTCTTGCCCCACTCTTCAAACAGTTCTTTGGGCACATACTTTACCCCGCTGGCTTCCTCATGCCCCCGCATGCGAAAGGTCATACATTCTATCAGCATGGGCTTCTGCTCGCGTATGCAGTACTGGCGCGCTTCGCTTATCGCTTTATGTACCTCCAGTATATTATTGCCGTCTATGGTAATACCAGCCATACCATAGCCAATAGCCTTATCAGCCAGGTGTTTGCAGGCGTATTGTTCGTTTACAGGTGTGCTCAGGCCATAGCCATTATTCTCTATCAGGAATATCACCGGCAGGCCCCATACGGCAGCTACATTCAACGCTTCATGAAAATCTCCCTCGCTGGTGCCACCGTCACCGCTGAATGCCAATGCTATTTTCTCTTCTTTCTTCAGTTTATGCGCCAGCGCCACGCCGTCGGCTATGGCCATCTGCGGGCCCAGGTGCGATATCATACCGCATATATGATAATCATTAGTGCCGAAGTGAAAAGACCGCTCCCGCCCCTTGCTAAAGCCGTCTTTCTTGCCCTGCCATTGCAGGAAGAGTTTATCGAAGGGCACATTGCGGGCGGTAAATACTCCCAGGTTGCGGTGCAGGGGCATGATGTATTCATCGCTGTCCATAGCCAGGGTGGCGCCAACAGCGATGGCTTCCTGCCCTATGCCGCTGAACCATTTACTTATTTTGCCCTGGCGCAGCAGTACCAGCATTTTTTCCTCAATCATGCGGGGGCGCAGCATATGTGTATATAACTCAACCAGTTGCTCCGTGCTGTAGCCCGTCTTATCGAAATGCATATACGATATTTGGTGCAAATGTAAAGTTATCTGCCGCAATCACATATTACTAAGCCATGTAGTTTGGGGAAAATATGTGGGCAGATATGAGGGGTAAATTAATTTTTGCTTCTGTTATTCTTTCTTAACTTTGTGTGACCGATTGAGCAATTCCCCATATTTTATTGGATATATAGCTGGATAAACGGTCTGAAAAAATCAGGAGCGTTATGACTAAGTACATTTTTGTGACGGGAGGTGTTACCTCTTCATTAGGTAAAGGAATTATAGCTGCCTCGCTGGCGAAACTGCTGCAGGCAAGAGGGTACAGCACCACCATCCAAAAATTTGACCCCTATATCAACGTTGACCCCGGCACCCTGAACCCCTACGAACACGGCGAATGTTATGTGACTGAAGACGGAGCAGAAACCGACCTGGACCTGGGTCACTACGAGCGTTTCCTGAATACTTTTACTTCGCAGGCAAACAACGTAACTACCGGCCGCGTGTATCAATACGTGATTAATAAAGAGCGCGAAGGCGCATACCTGGGTAAAACCGTACAGGTGATACCGCATATAACTGACGAAATCAAACGCCGCATTACCCTGCTGGGACAGAAAAATGAATTTGATATCGTTATTACCGAATTAGGTGGTACAGTAGGCGATATTGAGTCGCTGCCTTATATAGAGGCGGTTCGTCAGCTGAAATGGGAAATGGGTGATGAAAACTGCTTAGTTGTTCACCTGACGCTGATACCTTACCTGAAAGCTGCGAAAGAACTGAAGACGAAGCCTACGCAGCACTCTGTAAAAATGATGAGTGAAAACGGGCTGAACCCTGATATACTGGTTTGCCGTACGGAAGAACCGCTGAACAAAGAATTGAAGCGTAAAGTAGCCCTGTTTTGTAACGTAACACAGGACGCGGTGATAGAGGCTATGGATGCTGATACCATCTATAGCGTACCGCTGGAAATGATGCGTGAGCAACTGGATGAAATATGCCTGAAGAAACTGGAACTGCCTATGGGTACCGACCCCGACCTGAGCCGCTGGAAGGAGTTCCTGAACAAGCTGCGCTACCCCAAGTCGAAAGTAGTGATAGGCCTGATAGGAAAATACGTAGAGTTGCAGGATGCCTACAAATCTATACTGGAAGCATTGATACATGCCGGCGCTGTGAACGAGTGCAAAGTAGAAGTGCGCAACATACACTCTGAAGACCTGACACCTAAGAACGCCGCTGAAAAGCTGCGTAACCTGGATGCAGTATTAGTAGCACCTGGCTTTGGCAACAGGGGCATTGACGGTAAGATAGACGCGATACGCTACGCACGCGAAAACAAAATTCCTTTCTTTGGTATATGCCTGGGTATGCAGATGGCCTGCGTAGAATTTGCCCGCAACGTACTGGGTATGGAGCATGCGCATTCTACCGAAATGAATGACGATACCAACCATGCTGTTATCTGCATGATGGAAGAGCAGAAGAACATAACGCAAATGGGCGGCACTATGAGGCTGGGCGCTTATGAGTGCAAGCTGAAAGAAGGTTCGAAAGCCGCTGCTATATATGGCAAGCAGGATATCTCCGAGCGCCACCGCCACCGCTACGAGTTCAACAGCGAGTACCTGGAAGCGTTTGAAAAAGCAGGTATGAAAGCTACGGGTATCAACCCAGCTACAGGACTGGTAGAAATAGTAGAGCTGCCTGAGCATCCTTACTTTGTAGGTGTACAGTTCCACCCCGAATATAAGAGTACGGTAGAAAATCCGCACCCGCTGTTTGTTGCCTTTGTGGCTGCCGCTAAAGAAGCGCGTAATCGCAATGGCAATGCTGAAAAAGTATTCGAAAAATCGGTAGCAGGAAATTAATTACAACCTTATATGTTGTGCGTGCACTTCTTCACCGAAGAATGCCGTGCCGTGCTTGTCAAATTGCACAGTAGAGTCGGTGGTGTAGAAACTAACAGTTTTACCACGCGATAACTGCTCCTCAATTTCTGTATGCCGTTGCAGATAATCTGCCAGGCTGTCCGCCACTATTTCACCCTGTGTTATTACCTGTACACCTGCGGGCAGGTTCGCTTTTATCGTATCCAGCAATAAGGGGTAGTGTGTACACCCCAATAGTATAGTATCTATCTGTTCAGATTGCTGCAACAATTTATCCAGGTCCTGCTTGACGAAATGTGCGGCTGCGGCGCTGTGATGTTCATTGTTTTCTATCATAGGCACCCACATAGGGCATGCGTGTTGATATACCTGCACATCAGGATAAAACTCACTGATTTCTACCGGGTACACATAACTCTCGATAGTGCCGTGGGTGCCTAATACACCTACTGCTTTATTCTTCGTGTATTGGCCTATTATTTCAGCAGTGGGACGAATCACACCCAGCACACGTTTTTCCGCACCCATGCGCGGCAGGTCGTTCATCTGTATCTTCCTCAGCGCCTCTGCCGATGCAGTGTTACAGGCAAGGATAATCAGCGGGCAACCTTTTTTAAACATCCACTCTACCGCCTGCAAAGTATATTCATATACTATATCCAGGGAGCGGTCGCCATAAGGTGCGCGCGCGTTGTCACCCAGATACAGGTAATCATATTGTGGCAGCCTTTCTTTAATGGCTTTAAACACTGTAAGTCCGCCAAAACCTGAATCGAATATGCCTATGGGGTGCGATGATTGCATCAGGGCAAATATAAGTGATGATTTTCAGAATGGTGTGATGATCAAACTATGCCTGTATATCTTAATATGGACAGGGTATTATAATTATACTATAGTATTTTTATAATCATGAACCTCAACGACCTCCATTTCCAACAACTAAACCCTGACGGCCTCAAAACATTAATGAGTTGGGCGGAAGCTGAAGGCTGGAACCCCGGCCCGTATGATGCCGATGTATTCTTTGCAACAGACCCCGAAGGGTTTTATGGTTATTATCACGATGGTGAATTGATAGCGGGAGGTTCTATTGTGTCTTACGATGGCAGGTTTGGTTTCATGGGTTTGTTTATAGTGAAGCCCGAATACCGCTCGGTAGGCATAGGTAATCAGCTATGGCATCAGCGCCGTGATACATTGCTGTCAAGGCTGAATGAAGGTGCTGCCATTGGTATGGACGGTGTGCTGGCCATGCAGCCATTTTACAACCAGGGTGGTTTTGAGATAGCTTTCCGCGATGAACGCTATGTAAGAACCGGTGCATCATTTGAAGTACACAAAAATATCACACCAATAACTGAAACAGATTTAGATGCCGTATTAGCCTACGATGCTGATTGTTTTGGTTTTGCACGCCCGCAGTTTATGCAGCCCTGGTTGTTCCTGCCGGGCAATAAAACATTCAAGTACGCTGAGGATAATATCTTAAAAGGATTTGCCGTGGTGCGCAAACTCATCAAGGGTTACAAAATAGGCCCGCTCTTTGCAGACAATGCCACAATTGCCGAAGAATTGTACAAAGCATGCCTGAATGCCGTACAAGGGGAACAACTGTATATAGATATACCTGTAAGTAACGAGGCCGCTGTTGAAATGGTGAATGAATACGAGGCTGAATATGTGTTTGAATGCGCACGTATGTATTATGGTACGCCACCAAAAGTAGATATGAATAAGGTCTTTGGCATTACCAGTTTTGAGCTGGGTTGATGTATCTCTTAAAAATCGAACGGGAATACCTCTTTGGAAACCCATTCAATCGGTCGGTTTTTATAATAGGCAGGTTTCCAGGTCGGGAGAGCCTGCATCATTATAGGAATCAACTCTTTAATTTCCGGATATGTTTCAGATTCTATTACAGCACTTATTTTCCCGTTCCTGTGCACAGTCATTTCTGTAATAATTTCAATTTTACCTTTCAAATTTCTTTCCCTGAATGCAGTAAGTAAAGGATGATACCTAAATTCATTGTAGAGAAAATATGCCGGGTCATAACCATATTCAGGGTAGACAAATCCTGTATCACAATCTTCCTGCACATTGCCCTCAGGTGTATAACATTCTACTTTCACAAAACGGCCGGAATCAAATACTTCTATAGCACTTATCTTTCCGTTTTCGTAGTAATATGTCCAAATACTATCTTTCAAATACCCTATTGTGTATTTACCATATGAACTTACAGTCCCTTTCGGATAATATTCTATTTCATAGCCTTCTCCTGAACCTTTAATATCATACTCTCCTTTAAATATTAAATGACCGGCTGTATCCCATCTATATGCCTTATAATATGGGTAACCTGTGGATTTATATCTTGCTGAGTCAATCAATTTACCATTTCTGCCATATCTTTTCCATAGCCCCACTCTCTTATTTTCAAAGTAATCTCCCTCAGATTCTACTTGTCCGTTTCTATAATAATAGTATGTTTTGCCATGTTGGATTTTCAGACTATCATCCAGGTACGTACTTTCCATTTGAAGCGTTTTGGTATCAGCATAATAATCGCGAGCATGCCATATCGAGTCATTTGTTTTCTTGTAAATACCAATATAATGACAAACTAGAACCTCAGGGTCAATTTCTTTCCACTCCGAATTGTAATATTTGACTATAGTATCCGTGTATTGATGTTGCGCAATGGCTTTATAATAATGAAGACAGGTCACAAGTAACAGCAAGATCCTGAGAATTGGCATAGTCGGCTATGATAGTAATTTGTTACAAAATTAAAAAGACTGATGTAACATCAAAACCAATCCCACTACAAACACTGTAGTAAAAATCAACTTATTATACTTCGCCAGCCATTCAGGCAGGTATATATCAAAATTGTCTTTTTGCGAATCAGAATAATTGCTTGCCCATACAGTCAGCGGGCATTTCCCTTTGAACAACCATAATACTAAACCCTCACCTATAACCGCACCAACAGCCAGCCATGAGTAAACAGTAATATCCCCCGACACACCGCTGTAAACAACATAAGCGATAATGCTAACCATAATTATCCATATCAGGGTATGGATACTTTTAATAAGTACGAGCTTTATTGCAGGACTGACAGCCATGCAACGAAGCTCGTCTTAAGCTTTTATAAGAACAATGAGTATTGTCACTGTCCCTGTCCCTGCATCAACTCAGGATATAACCTCAGGTACAGTTGAAACGACATGGGGTTGGCGCCGTACAAAGCATCCAGTCTGCTGTCGGCAGCATAAAAACTGAATTGCCCGCCCGCAGCTAATCGTAGCGGCTTCACCTTAAGTACGTCATAAGCAGCGCCTAATGTCACTGCATTTACCGGGAACAAATCATGATG
>JACFNS010000007.1:6132-8495 GCA_019454705.1 Taibaiella sp.
TTGAACAGTGGTTCTTCCAGCCCCAGTTCTTCGCCTGATTTCTGTACCCACTCGTACCTGCCATACACCGCCAGGCGGTTGATATATAATGATGCCTCTGCCAATGCGGCGTGTTCCCCCGCAAAATGTTTGGTCTTGTTGACACCCCATAGTGCTGTTGCATTGAATGATATATTCTTCTTCCATTGTTTGCTATAAACAGCCGAAGCCGTAGTTCGGTACACATCTTCACCCACATGCAGTTCTTCAGGGCTTTCAATAAACGCATGTGATACCTGCAATGCCCAATGCCTGTCGGGGTTGAACGACAACCTGGCACTGCGGGAGTCAAAGCGTGGCTGGTCAAAATTATAGCGTTGTTCATTGGGTTCACGTCCTGTAAACGATGACCCCTCCAGCCTGAACTTGCCATAACGCACCCCCAATGTCGCTACCCCAAAAGTAATATGCGTGGCATCTACCCAATGGTGGCTTAATGGTGCGTCAGGATTATTGAGTGCCGACGGACGGTGCATGAAAGCTACCGCTCCAAGTGCAGGCTCGCCGGGATAAGCCAGGTAGGCGAATACATCCAGTTTTTTCGAAAAGGCATGCGAGTAACTTACAGATAGTTCTGAAAATAAATCGTGCGGATGTTGCCTGTCAATCAGGGGCTGACCGTTCCATGTTTCCCCTGTTTGAAAAAGCAGGGGATAACCATTCCCGCCGGTCACCAGCGCATCGGCCGACATCATAATGTTGAAGTGAAACAGGCCTTTTTTGCCCACCCTGCGTTGCCCCATACCCATTATCCAGTTGGGTGCATCCACCATTGCATCACCTCTAACGCCCGCATTATTAAAATCCTGGTTGGTATAACGCAGGAACAGGTTGCCATGTAGCATAAACATCCATTTGCGTTTATGAAACATATAACCATACATCGGCGAAGCATCGGGCAACCAGCCGGTACCTGAACCATTCCTGTTCATGGGCAGGTTGAGCGAGAAGGCATGGCTCATGTTATTCATGGACGTATGCCCGCTATGGCCTTCTTTTTGCATGGACGTGTCCTGCCGTTTAGTTGTGTCCGGCATATGATGATGGTCGTGCTGTGCATGTGCATATGCAGCACCGAGCATTATTACAATTGATAAGAGTATCTTTTTCATCTTAGTTGTTTAAACAGTTTTTATCATATTAAGTTGAGCAACATAGCCGCGCTCATCAGCACCATCAGCACATCTTCAAACAAGGTCACTTTACTCAGTGGCAATTTGATAATCGTACCCAGGCAGGCGCATTGAAAAGGGGATTTTTTCATCAGGTTTTGCACCACACCTATCGTGCTGACTGTCATTACAATAAGCGTCACCCAATTGGTTAATACAGGAGAAAAGCCTGTCAGGAACGCAATACCTAACGCCAGTTCAATAAAAGGATATACATATCCATAGCCCGGAAAACGTTTTGCTACCACATCGTACATGCTATAACCTTCGGCAAAGCCTTTCAGGTTCATCAGCTTGAAGAAAGAGAATACGAGGAAGAACCCCGCCATAAAATGGCTCATCCATTGCATCCAGTGGAAACTGCCCTGAACCAGTTGTACCAACAAGGTAATACCCGTTATATACCCGAATATCAGGAAGATGGGGTAATAGGAGTCACCATGTTCTTCGGCACTGCTATCCATGCTGTGTTGCATGTGTCCTGTTTCTGTAATGGTGTACCTGCCTGCTTTGGATATGGCTTGTTGCAAAGCTGCAACAGGTATATGCTTTTGCATAATCACCTTAGCCTGCGGCGATTGTAATTGTACATCGGCGCTCAATACATCGCCCAGCTTCAGTAATTCAGTTTTTACTTTGGCTACACAGCTGTTGCATGTCATGCCCGTAATGTTATACTCATGTGTCATGTCGGATAATTTTTATACTGCAAAATTACCCTGCCCATTCGGGGCGGCTGTTACACAATCTTGTATAAGATTTACATATTCTTGTTGCCTATCTCGTCTAAAGGCTTGCGGGGGTGTTGCTTCATGTTTTTGAAGAAGCTGGGCGTGAGCCCCGTTACTTTTTTGAATTGTGCGGACAAATGAGCCACGCTGCTATAATCCAGCTGAAAGGCTATTTCGCTGAGTGAAAGTTCATCGTAAACCAGCAACTCTTTTACTCTTTCTATCTTCTGCTGTATGATGTATTGCTCAATCGTAATGCCTTCTACCTCTGAAAAAAGTTTGCTGAGGTAGCTGTAGTCATAATGGAGTGCCTGTGCGAGGTATTCGCTGTGTTTGATGCGTGGTTTATCAGCGTCAGTATTATGTACCAATTCAATAACAGTACTTTTTATCTTTTCTATAATGCGGCTTTTACGGTCGT
>JACFNS010000007.1:8505-20535 GCA_019454705.1 Taibaiella sp.
GTCTATCAGTTCAAAACCTAATGGCCTGAGGGCTGCGTCTATCTCTGCCACCTGTATGCCCGTAAGTTGCTCCTCGTCAATATCCACCTCGCCCAGGCCCACAGCGTGCGGGTGCAGGCCAATGCGTTTCAGCTCATTTTCCACCACCATTTTGCAGCGGTTACAAACCATATTTTTGATGTACAGGCGCATATGTGGTGCAAGCTAAGAAATTAGCCGAATTCAGGATGTCTTGGATATTATTTAGCCTGTTTATCTTGGCTGCATTCTCTATTTTTACATCTTATGCATACGCTTAGTATCAATATACCGCCGTTGCCACAGGCTATCAGCTATCATAGCAGCCTCTTTCTTACAGGTTCCTGCTTTGCCGAGAATATGGCTATCCGTCTTAAGCAGCACCGTTTCAATGTACTGGACAACCCGCATGGTATTTTGTTCAATCCCCATAGCGTGGCAGACAGTTTAGACAGCTATATGGATGGCAGGCAATACAGTACTGATGATTTATTTTACCTGAATGAACTGTGGAACAGTTGGGAGCACCACACCCAGTTTTCTGATATTGACAAAGATACAGCCTTAACACGTATCAATCAATCGCAGACAGTGGCTGCCGCATACATCCGCACTGCTACACATGTAATGATTACCCTGGGCTCTGCCTATTATTATGTACTTAAAGAAACAGGAAAACCTGTAAGCAACAACCACCGCGCCCCGGCCAACTGGTTTGAGAAAAAGCTAATGCCCATTGATGAGATAGTTAGCAAGTTTACACATACGCTCAACAAGCTACTGGCCATCAATCCCGGCGTACAAATCATATTCACTGTTAGCCCCGTGCGACACTACCGCGATGGCATAGTAGAAAACAACCGTAGCAAGGCAAGAATAATAGAGAGTGTACATGCTCTTTGCGAAAAGTTTGAGCAGGCTTATTACTTTCCTGCTTATGAGCTGGTGATAGACATACTGCGCGACCACCGGTATTATGATATTGACTTTGTACACCCCAACTACCTGGCTACCGATTATGTATGGAGCCGCATGGTAGATGCCTGTATGAATGATGATACCAAAGCCCTGATGAAAGAAGTGCATGAAATAGTTATCGCCCGCAACCACAAGCCCCGCTTTCCGCAGACGGAGGCACACAAAAAGTTTATGCAGAGCTATGTACAAAAAATAAGGGCGTTGACTGCTCAACACCCTTACCTGCAACTCGATGAAGAGTTGAAATATTTTACGGATTAATTTTCGTGTACTTCCAGTTCTACTTTTTTATCCGATAATGTTTTGCCTTGTGCCTGGTCAGTCGTCATTTTACACTGGCCGTTGAATGTAGCATTGGGTTCTATCTGCAGGCGTTTGGTATTTACATTGCCATTCACCGTGCTTTTTGATTTCAGGCAAAGCAGATCTTTGGATATAACATTGCCGTTAACCGTACCAAACAGGTCGGCGTTTGCAGCATGCAGGTCACCTTGTATAATCCCCGACTCGCCCAGGACGATTTTCGCTTTGCAATATACATTGCCGATGATATTACCGTCAATGCGCATGTCCGAGTCCGACTCCATATCGCCATTGATGGTAGTACCTGCCGCTATAGTACTCACCGCTCCCATATGGCGGTTGCCTTTAGCAGCCTCGTTTTTCTGGTTATCTTTTTTAATAAACATAGGACATATTCATTGTTTGTTATACAATAGGCACATGCTCATTAATACCGGTGCCTTATCCCTTAATTCTCTCTCTCAACTATAAGTCTTGGTGTTAACATGGGTGGAAAGGAAGCCTAAAATAGTTTTTTTAACCGCAAAATCATAAATATTATAAAAATAATTAAAATATCGCATCCTATATTATGTACGGGTTCACCTCATTTTAGCTACCTTTGCACCTCATTTTATAAATATACATGGATCGTAATTCAGTCACCGGCTTCCTGTTATTGGTACTTTTGCTGGTAGGATATATCGCATACAACAACTATTCCCAATCAAAATTCGAAGAAGCCAAAAAGGCGGATTCAGTGGCCAATGCCAAGGCACACCCCAAGCCATTGGCTAAAGATACGGCTGTAGCGCAGATAGCCCCTGCAACAACTGAGGTAGCTGCTATCAACGATTCTATTGAAATGGCCAAGCCCCCCGCATACAGGGGTGAGGAGAAGACCGTTGTACTGGAGAACAAAGACCTGGCTGTAGCATTTACTACCAAAGGTGCACACCCGGTAAGCGCCCTGCTCAAGAATTACAAAACGTATTCCGGTGAACCGCTGTACTTGTTTGACGGCGATTATAATAAACTGAGCGTATTACTGCCTGTTGACAACGGCAAGTCCGCTACTGCTGACCTGTATTATACTACAGAAGAAACGACGGACCCTTCAGGCAATAAAACGATTGTATTCACTGCCGATATGGGTAGCGGCAAAATAGCGAAACTCAGCTATAGCCTGCCTGCAGAGGGTTATATGCTGCAATGCAACATCAGCCTGGCCGGCATGGCTGCCACTAACCTGCCTGTAACATGGCAGACAGAGGCCCTGCATACCGAGCGCGACATCAAGACCGAGCGTACCAACAGCCAGATATACTACAACTTTACTGATGGTGATGAGGACTATTTCTCTTTCATCAATACACAGAAAGAGAGCCTGGATAAATCCGCCAAATGGCTGGGCTTCCGCCTGCACTTCTTCGCTACGGCCCTGGTGCCCGAAGATGGCCTGAACCGTGTGAATATTGAGGGTACTGTCGGTAATGAAAACGACAGCTTTGTAGCACGCAACACCAATACATTTGAACTGCCTGTAAAAACAGCGCAAAACCCAACCGCCGGTTTGCGGATGTACATCGGCCCCAACCACTATACTACTTTACGGTCTTATAAGATAGGGCTGGAAGAAATGGTGCCCCTTGGTTACGGGCCTATGTTCTTTGTTAAGTATATCAACAAGTGGCTGATTATACCCATATTTAATATGCTCAGCAGTTTCATCAGCAACTTCGGTATCATCATCATGCTGATGACGGTAATTATCAGGCTGCTGTTGTCGTTTTTTACCTACAAGAGCTACCTGTCATCGGCTAAGATGCGCGTGCTGAAACCGGAGATGGACCAGCTGCGTGCCCAATACGGCGACGACCAGCAGAAGTTTGGTATGGAGCAGATGAAACTCTACCGCCAGGCAGGGGTTAACCCGCTGGGTGGATGTTTGCCAACGCTGTTACAATTACCGATACTGTTTGCCATGTTCTATTTCTTCCCGTCATCTATCGAGTTGCGGCAGGAATCGTTCCTGTGGGCGGACGACCTCTCTACCTACGATAGCATTGTAAGCTGGGGCGGTAATATACCCGTGCTTACTTCTATATACGGCAACCACGTCAGCTTGTTTACCATCCTGATGACTATCTCCAGCCTCTTCCTGGCATTGTACAACAGGAACATGACACCGCAGGACCCCAACAACCCAGTGTTGAAATACCTGCCATTCATATTCCCCTTCATGCTGCTGGGTGTATTCAACAAAATGGCCGCAGCGCTTACGTTCTATTACTTCTTCTCTAACATGCTCAGCATACTGCAACAGTTCATTATACAGAAATATGTAATAGACGAGAAGGCTATACACGCAAAAATCCAGGAGAATAAAAACAAACCTGCCACTGCATCAAAATGGCAGCAGAAGCTGGAAGAAATGCAGAAAGCACAAGTAGAGCGCGCTAAACAACAGCCGGTACGCAAGAAGAAGTAATAAGTTGTATATATTATTGAAAAGCGGTGCGGGATATCCTGCACCGCTTTTTTTTGGTAATTCCCGAATATGTAAATAATTTAGGGAGAAATTTTTCTACCTTGCTCCAGTAGAGGATATTGTTTGAACCGCCGGCCATCTATCGTATTACATAACTCATTTTTCCTGCAGAGCAGGATTTTTAAGACGCTTTCGTTTCAATAGGGGTAATGTTCTATTGCATTAAGCAAAAGGACATAAGAAAGTCCCGCTTTCCAGCGGGACTTTGTATTTTATACTGTTTCTGCAATTATTTATTATACTCGAAATATACCGGCCCGTTTGTAATGGTCGCGCCATTTTTTGTAATGCTGGTCGTCATTTGAGAAGGGAAACCACCGCTATTGTATTGATAGGCAACCTCTGTCAACTGTGTTGATGAACTACCATTGGCAGCATAATTAGTTTGCTCATATTTTATGGCATTGTTAGCTGATACAGACATTACAGGACTTGCAAAGTCACCCATTATCTGAATATCGTGTATGCCTGGCATAGCCAATCTTAATGCTTGTCCATTGTCGTATTGGTGATAGATTATTTCAGTTTTACCAAAAGCAGCAGAGGCGTAAACCCTTGTGTACATTTTCGCGTTCCCGTCGTTGTTATAGGTCCAGTTTTCGGTAAAATAGAGTTGCCCCTTTAAGTCATAATACTTCCGCTCCACCAGCTTATCGCCGTCGTAGGTATAATGCTCCAACGCATGCATGTAATCTGAACGATACCTTGCCTCCGGCTTCAACCGGCTATTATAAGTAAAGTAGGAATATTCCTTTGCCTGCGCTACCGGCATGCCGGCAGTTTTCGCCACCTGCCTCTGGTCATCATACTCGTAAAAACTGTAGGAAAAATTGGTATCCGGGCGGGTGTAGTGAAACGCCATGACATAGTGAAAGTTAGTAACGCTTTGCACCAGGTTATCTTCGTTGTAACTGTATGTTCTGAGCGTACTTGAATCGTCATATACCCTTGTCAGCCTATAATCGGTTTGTACCTGCACCTTTGGTTTGGGGGTGGTGACAGGAGTATTTTCTTTCTTCTTGCAAGATGCTATGAGCAGGCAAAAAACTATCGGGGCCAGATACCGGTGTTTCATACTCAGGCGGTTTATTAAATGAATATAGCAAAAACCGTACTAAAAAATAACGGTATTGCCTTGTTTGACAATACCGTTAGAAATTTCTCAGGCTGAATCTCCTATATACTAACTACTCTATTCCTTGCTTATTCAGGCTGTCAGACAATTGCGTGTAAAGACTGGCATATCTCCCTGAGTTATATCCCGGTTCTTTAAACGAATATTTAGCCGCTTTTGAATAAAAATCCAGCTTATCCCGAAAAAATATCTTTGCCTTGCCCATTATCTCCTCATTTTCATTGATGATTGCCCTGCATTTCATTGTCTCTTTAGCACTATACAGCACATCCATATACACATTATTAAGGTTGAATATCCTGCCCGGATTATCGACTGCCACCCAGTATTCTTTCGCCCTTTCCAGGTAATATATTGCTGAATCCGGTTTCTTTTCTCCAATATATACCAATGCCAAATCGAACATGCTTACAGCTACGCCGGGCGCGTATTCTTTTTGCCTGAAAAGGTTTATTGCCATATCTATATCCGCTTTGGCAGCCGAATACATACCCAACCTGCCCTTGAGCATACCGGCGTATTTATACATATTCGCCATTTCAAGGGTATCGCCAATATCACGGTGTATAGCAATACTTTTCCCGGTGTAATTCAATGCCTGCTTGTCGTCATGCAATAACTCATCGTATGCGAAAGCAATACTGTGTAAACATATAGCACCCGCTTTAGTGTTATTGTTTTGCAGATACAGGTCATACGCTTGTATAAATGCTCTTATAGCCTGTTCGCCATCGCCTTTCATATAAGATTCATTTCCTGTTTTCTGAAAAGCTTTGGCAAGGGTATTGATGCTATCAGCAGATTGCACAGATAATGTTACTTGCGCATAGAGGCAAACACTCGATTGTGCAAGTACCAGGAGTATCAACAGTATTATTTTCATGCGGGCCATATTATCTGTAGTTTAGTATAATAATACAAAAAACGCCCCGCTAAAAGCGGGGCGTTCTCCAATTTATAATCTTAGCAATTACAGAGCAAGGTCTGCATCGTTGTTATCGTCTTGCTTAGGCGCTTCTGCCTGTTGCGGGCGCTCACCACCACCATTTTCGTTGTGCGGACGTTGAGGACGGTCGCCCCTGTCGCCACGGTTATCGCGGCGGTCGCCACCACCTCTCCTGTCGCCTCCGCCACCACGACGGTCTCCACGGTCACCACCACCACGGCGGTCACCCCTGTCGCCACGATCTCCCCTGTCGCTGCGCTCGCGCTGTTCAGGTTCTACGTAGCCTTCTGGCTTAGGCATCAGGGCTTTACGGCTCAGGCGCAGTTTGCCCGATTTGGGGTCTGTACCTATCAGCTTTATCTTCACCGTATCGCCTTCGCTCAACACACCTTCCAGTGTATCAAGGCGTTTCCAGCTTACTTCACTTATGTGCAGCAAACCTTCTTTACCCGGCATGAACTCAATAAACGCACCGAAAGGAACGATTGACTTCACTTTACCTTCGTAGGTTTCACCCACTTCTGGCACGGCTACTATACCTTTTATCCAGGTCAGTGCTTTATCAATTTTCGCTTTGTCCGATGCGAAGATTTTCACCTCGCCGCGGTCGTTCACTTCTTCTATAGATATAGTAGTGCCTGTTTCGCGTTGTATCTCCTGTATTATTTTACCACCGGGTCCTATCACGGCACCAATGTACTCGCGGTCTATATTCAGCTGAACTACACGCGGAGCATGAGGTTTCAGGTCGGCACGTGGTGCTGCTACTGCCTCATACATTTTGTCCAGTATGTGCAGGCGACCGCGGCGGGCTTGCGCCAGCGCTTCGCGCATTACATCCATGCTCAGGCCATCCACTTTTATGTCCATCTGTATGCCGCATATACCATCGCGGGTACCGGTTACTTTAAAGTCCATATCACCCAGGTGGTCTTCATCGCCCAGTATGTCTGTAAGTATGGCGTATTTACCTTCTTCAGATATCATACCCATGGCCACACCGCTTACGTGCTTGGGGAAGGGTACACCACCGTCCATCAGCGCCAGTGAGCCTGCGCACACCGTAGCCATAGATGATGAACCGTTCGACTCCAGGATATCAGATACGATACGCACCGTATAAGGGAAACTTTCGCCACTGGGCATCATTTGCGCCAGCGAACGCTTGGCCAGGTTACCATGGCCCACCTCGCGACGGCCGGGGCCGCGCATAGGCTTGGTTTCACCGGTAGAGAACGGCGGGAAGTTATAGTGCAATATAAAGTTGATATAATCAGATGTAGCGGCTGTTTCTACCAGCAGTTCATCTTCGCTGGTACCCAGTGTTACCGTTGTCAGCGATTGTGTTTCGCCACGGGTAAACAGGGCCGAACCGTGTGGTGAAGGCAGTACATCTGTTTCGATAGTTATGGGGCGTACATCTTCAAGGCCGCGGCCATCCAGCCTCTTGCGGGTGCTCAGCACCATATCGCGCACTACTTTCTTTTCCAGCTTGTAGAAGTATTTGCTTACCAGTCCCACCAGTTCAGCATCTGCTTTCTCCTCGTCAGTCAGCGTAGCTGCAAACTCCTCGCGTATAGCTTTGAAACCTGTGCTGCGCTCATTTTTAGGCAATGCGCCTCCCGATATAGCCAGTATCCTTGCGGTAGCAAAATCGGCGATGCGTTTCTTCAGTTCTTCATTTTCAGGTGCGGGGGCTATTTCACGTTTGCCCGTTACACCTTTCTTATCACGCAGTTCCAGTTGTGCTTTTATCTGCACCCTGATGGCATCGTGTGCCAGTTCCAGCGCTTTCACGATATCTTCTTCCTGGCACTCTTTCGATTCGCCCTCTACCATCATGATGTTGTTCTCGGTAGCGGCGATGATGAAGTCCATATCAGCCTCTTTCAATTGTGCGCGGTAGGGGTTCACTACATACTCACCGTTTACACGGCCAATACGCACTTCAGATATTACCTCCTGTATAGGCACGTCAGATACAGCCAGTGCTGCTGATGCCGCCAGGCAAGCCAGCGAATCGGGCATTACCTCGGGGTCTGAAGATATAAGGGTAACCAGTACCTGTACTTCGCAATAATAATCGTCGGGGAACAGGGGGCGCAGTGCGCGGTCTATCAGGCGCGATACGAGTATCTCGCTGTCGCTGATACGGCCTTCCCTTTTAAAGAAAGAGCCGGGTATGCGGCCGGCTGATGCGAATTTCTCCTGGTAATCTACTGTTAATGGGAAAAAAGATTGTCCCGGTTTGGGCTCTTTGGCGGCTACAACGGTAGCCAATATCATACAGTTGCCCTGGCGCACTACAACGGCGCCATCGGCCTGGCGCGCCATACGCCCGGTCTCTATGCTCACCTCCCGGCCATCATTCATCCTGAATGATACGGAAATGGGGTTTGGAATCATAAAATATTTTTTAATGTGTTCAGAAAAAACTATTCCCAACCAAGTAGTTGGGAATAGTAATGGAATAAATTATTTGCGGATACCCAGTTTCTCTATCAGCGCGCGATAACCGTTCAGGTTAGTGCGGCTCAGGTACTGCAGCAGCCTCTTGCGCTGGCCTACCATCTTCATCAGCCCGCGGTGGGTAGAAAAGTCTTTTTTGTTCTCTTTCAGGTGGCCCGAAATAGAATTGATACGCTCTGTGAGCAGTGCGATTTGGCCTTCAACTGACCCGGTGTTGGTTTCGCTACCACCGTAAGTTTTGAAGATATTAGCTTTCTTATCAGCTGTTAAATACGACATTTACATCAAAATTTTAATATAACTACAGTTTTTCAGCTTGCAAAGATAGGGAAATCCTTTAATAAAAGTCAAAAGTCAAAAGTCAAAAGAAAAAAGTTTTTGGATGTTTGATTTTGGATAATAGTTATTTGATTTCGAGGAATGGTTCTTTTTGGTTCTCATTTGTTGCGTTTTGTTTCGGGTTTTGGGGGTGTGGTGAAAAAATTTTTTTGGCGCTTTGGCCAGGTGCTGATTTTCAATGATTTATGATTTACTCGTTCTCCCATGCGTGGATTTTGGTTCTTCATAGTTCTGTTTTGTTGCAAATGGTTGCAGCATCTTTGTTCGAAATGTTGCAAATGGTTATGGCATAAGAGCCGGGAATGTCCATTAAGTTACAGATGGTTGCAGAGGTATAATTCGCTGATGTGATGGCCGGGGTGATGGTACTCATGGTGGATGATGGCAGTTTATTACAATCCCGTAATTGTCAGGATATACAACCCCATACGAGCGGGATCTTTGTAATCCCGCCATTAGCGGGATTAATACAACCCCGAAATGGTCGGGACTACCATAGCAAATATACGTTATTTATGCGATAACATCAAAAAAATAATGATTCCGGCGCAAGGTAGGAGGCTTGCGCCGGATAATCAATAATGGCAGGAAAGCGGAAATGCGGTTAACGCCTCAAGATGCGAGTATCCACCTTATCCAGGAATTTTTCATCTTTCATGCCCGACCTGTTGAACATGACGATACTTCCGCAATTGATATCCGGGTACAACCTGAATTCAACATAATAACCACCACCGCCACCGGCATGATGCACGTACCTGTGGCCGTTGAGTTGCCCGGTAAACCATGACATACCCATGCCGGCAGGTTTACCACCAGGTAATATTTGTTCGGTAAACAGCTCTTTCATGCTTTCAGCCTGCAGCAACCTGCCCTGTAGCAGCGCCTGCCCGTATTGTGCCATACCTTCGGCAGAGGTGATGAGCCCCCCGTATGCCGACCCGTTCAGGTAATAATCATTAAAAGGCTTCCATCTTCCCTCGGGTTTACCCATCAGCTTCTTCTTATCGATGAGGAAACCCAGTACAAGGTTCATAAACGACCACCTCTTTTGATAGCCTTTTGCCATAAAAGTATTGGTAAGGCGAAAACCCGGTCGGTGTTCGCCGTTCATTTTACTGAATACATGCTCTGTTATATATTCTTCATATCCCTTACCGCTCACCGCTTCAATAATATCCCCAAGCAATACATAACCCAGGTTGCTGTAGCTCATTTTTGTGCCGGGTACCGATTTCAGCTTTGAATGCCTGGTAAATATGGGACTGAAAAACGCACCAGGGTTGAAGCGTTCGTGCTCATCAGCTAAATGTACCCAGTTTAGTGGCATAGGGTTTTTGATGCCCGCAGTATGGGTCAGCAGTTGCCTGATAGTAATATCCTTGTTGTAAGGGAAGCCGGGCAGGTACCGCGATGCGGGGTCGTCAATATCCAGCAGCCCTTGCTCCTGCAACTGTAGTATGGCCACTGCTGTTATGGTCTTTGTTACCGAAAACGCATGCAGCCTTGTGTGTAAAGTCATCTTTCTTTGCTCCTTTACATCGGCCAAACCGTTTGCATAGCTATATACTATCCCATCACGGTCGAAGTGTATATACGCTATACCGGGGGTATTGTTGTTGTCCACTTCCCGGTCAAGTACACGCTCGGGGTTTTTCGTTTTTGCAGCGCACATAGTTATCGACAATAGTACAATTGCGAGTACGAGTATATTCAGCAGCATACATCTTACGTCTGTCATAAAATATTTTTTAGGATGCAAAATTGCAACGGCTGATATACTATCCCGTTATCATTTGATAAGAAATCAATCACGGGCGGCCAGCTCGTTTCGCAGGCGGCTGAACGACACGGGCGTGATGCCGAGGTAAGATGCAATAATATGGTGTGGTATCATGTTCTCCAGGCCGGGGTAACGCCCCCGCATCAGCAGCAGCCTCTGCCTGGCATTGCAACTTCTGAAGATGGTGTCTTCCTTCAGATGGCGCGACAGCTCTTTTTCTACTACGGCATTGCCAAAGGCGCCTATATCGGCGTGGGCGTACCGCAGCTTGTCGAAGACGGATACAGGTATGTGAGCGGCAACACAGGCTGTGAGCGCCTGTATGGAGAATATGCTGCGGCGTTGCAACGTCCGGGCAAAATGGGGTACTATTACTACGGGGGCATTCAAAATGTCTGTGGTCACCGTACGCCCGTCTTCAGCTATGTTGCAGCAGTGCATCAAGCCTTCCAATAAAAAGTACTCCCTTTCATCATTCTTATCTTCTTTTACCAGGTAGGCGTCTTTGTCGTAGGTGGAATAATCCGCCTGGGATACCAGCTCATGTAACGAAGCCAGAGACAGCTTTGCATAGCTGTTCAGAAGCGCGATGAGTATTTGTTCTTTATCCGGCATACTGTAACAAGATAACGAATATATGAAAGTATTTATCCTAAGAGCCCCGATTTGCATAACCGGGCCAACCCACCTATTCCACCCTCTTTATAGCATGTAAATAATCTATTTTCATTCCCGGGCGAGTCTCCTGTATAGGGACTCGCCCGCCTCGCATCGGATTAATATCGCGGATAGTTATATTTGCTTATGCCGGTACGCAAGCCTCGCCTGAAAGAAAGCGGTATCTACTTTATTACATTCACCAATTATCGTTGGCTGCCATTAATACAACTCACAAACGGTTACGACTTTGTGTACAAATGGTTTGACGTACTGACAAAAAAAGGCCATGCAATAACAGGTTACGTTGTCATGCCCAATCATGTACATGCACTGATATGCTTTAATAAACCACAACAAACCCTGGATATGATAATCGGAAATGGCAAACGTTTTATGGCTTATGAAATAGTACAACGCCTGGCAGATGCAGGCAATACAGACATACTGGAGGTTTTATCCGCGGGTGTTGAACCAAAAGATAAAAGCAGGGGAAAACTGCATGAGGTATTCCGGCCTTCTTTTGATATAAAAGAATGCCGCACGATTGCCTTTATTAATCAAAAACTTGAATACATACACAACAATCCATTAACGGGAAAATGGGCGCTGGCAAAGGATACTGTCAGCTATCCGCATAGCTCAGCCAGGTATTACGAAACCGGCGTACAAGGCATTTACCCTGTTACGAACTTTATGGATATATATGATAAGGATTGGGAATAATCTTTAGCTGCTTCCCCTGGTTGCGCTTTTTTACCTGTTACGAAGTCTCACGCGAATTTGGAAATACTGCGCGAGGCGGGCGAGTCCCTTGCAGGAGACCTTTAGATAAATTTCTTTTAAAATAACTTTGGAAAAGAAGTGGGGTG
>JACFNS010000008.1 GCA_019454705.1 Taibaiella sp.
ATGCATGATAGTTTTAGGATTGCAAAGTTTGTAACCCGTAAATATCAGTATGGCTGCCAGCGATGCCTTGGGTATTAGGTTCAGCACTGTAGGTATCAGCGCTACGCATACTAATAGCAAACTGCCATGTATAATCGTGGACAGCTTTGACTTGGCACCGGCATTGATATTAGCGCTGGAACGCACAATTACCGATGTCATGGGCAGGCCGCCTATCAATCCTGCTACTATGTTGCCTATTCCCTGCGCTTTCAGCTCGCGGTTTGTAGGCGTAAAACGTTTCATCGGGTCCAGCTTGTCTGTGGCTTCCAGGCACAGCAATGTTTCTATTGAGGCTACCACTGCTATTACCGCACCTGTTTGCCATACGTCAGCACGGCTAAAGCCTGAGAAGTCTGGCATAGTGAACTGGCCTATGAATTCTGAAAAGCTACCCGCTATAGGCAGGTTGACCAGGTGTATTGTATCCAGGTACATTGAGGAGCCGTTCATGCGCAGCAGTTCGTTAATAAGCACGGCTATCACTACTACCACCAACCCCGATGGCACCAATTTCAGCTTGCGGAATGATTTTGTCATCCACAGGAACAACAACGTCAAACCTATTATTGAAATAATTACAGCCGCTGGTTCTACATGGTTGAAGGCAGAAGTAATATAATCCATTGTGAAGCCGTCTTCAGCATCCACCATTCTTTCATGCCCCTCTCCATCGTAGCCTAGCGCCTCAGGTATCATCTTGATAATGATGGTAAGGCCTATACCTGCCAGCATACCTTCTATTACTGCGCTGGGGAAATAGTTGGCTATTGAACCTGCTTTGGCAAAACCCAAAATCAACTGGATGATACCTGCTGCTATTACTGCGCAAAGGAAGATGTCCCATGAGCCTAAGTCGGTAATTGCAGCCAGGACAATAGCTGTAAGGCCGGCAGCAGGGCCCGCAACACTCAGTTGAGACCCGCTGAGAAAGCCGACAAGTATACCGGCGACAATGCCGGTAACGATACCGGCAAATAAAGGCGCACCCGATGCCTGTGCTATGCCCAGGCAAAGGGGCAGGGCGATGAGGAAGACGATAATGCCGGAAATGGCATCACTTTTAATATTGCTGAATAGTCCTGATTTTTTCATATCACTACGTGAATTATTTCTGCGTTGAGGTGTAATCTTTTTATTAAAAAAATAAGTAATGCGGCTTAAGGGGCAAGCCACGGGCAAAGAAAAGATTAGCCTATGTTAGGCGGGGGCGTGATAATATCAGGTATATGCTGTTTGGATATACTTTCGGGTTTTAGCAGGCCCAACCCTCCTGATGTGAGTATAAGCGACCAGCAGGCGTAGTTAAACTGCCGGTTGTAGGTGTATGAATCGTTTTCCAATTTTAATTTGGTGGTAGGCTCATCATTGTCCGGTGCAGACTCATGTATTTCTTCCACCATTGTGCCTTTAAACAAAATCTTCCCTATCTCCTTAACAGGCAACACCTGGAAAGAGAAAATGAACAGAAAAAAAATGGTCAGCAGCTTTTGCACAGCATGCAAGTTACTGTATCCTGTTGGTTTACCCGACATTAAACATCAATATTATGTTAAATGGTACATATTCAAAAATGCTAAAGCTTTGGCAATCAGTGTAAAAAATCTTTATTTATGCCAGTATTATGGTATTTTTGCGGGCTGTATGAAAGTTTTCTCCCATTATATTCTTAGCGCCATGCTCATCCTGGTTACAGTGGGTTCTGTCCATGCACAAATCAGCTGGCCTACACCAGAGGTGGAAAACCTATACAAACAAGCCCGTGATTACCATTCGCAGGGCAACCTGCGCGAGGCTATCATCCGCTACCAGCAGGCCATACAAATAGCTCCTGAAATAGTGCTGCTGCACCGCGAACTGGCGCAGGCCTATTACCTGGCACAGGGTTATGACGATGCCATTGCCACCCTGCAGCCCATCATCGACCAGGGAGTAGCAGATGCTGAAACATATAAGATTATGGCCCAGTGCTTAGTGGCCAAAAGAGAGAATAAAAAAGCGAAAAAGTTACTGCGCGATGCCATTACAACCATGCCCGATGCCGGTACGCTCTACCACCAGATGGGCTTGGTGTACGAGCAGGATAACGAGATGGTATATGCACTGGAAAGCTGGCTGGAGGGTATAGCTAAAGCCCCCGCCTACCATCTTAATTATTATGAGGCAGCCCGTACATACTTGAATACAGATAAACCTGTATGGGTGATACTATACGGTGAGATATTCGTGAATATGGAGCACCATACCAAGCGGGCATATGACACACGTGCTATGATACTGAACGCCTACACGAAATTATTCACCTCGCTGGCTACGGGCAATATTCCCAAGTTTGGCTCCGGGGGCACTGATGCAGGTAGTTTTGAGCAGGCTGTGTACGATACATATATAAAATTGTCGCCTGTAATGAGTGATGGGTTCACCACCGAAAATTTGACCATGCTGCGTACCCGCTTCATTATGGACTGGACAATGCAATACGCGCAGAAATACCCGTTTTCACTTTTCTCACGCCACGACTATATGATACGCAATGGCTATTTTGACGCCTATAATCAATGGTTGTTTGGCAAGGTGGAAAACCAGCAGCAGTTCGAAGCGTGGAACAGGTTTCACCAGGATGCTATACCCAGGCTGGAAGGATGGATGCGCCAGTACCCCTACCGTGCCGGCGACAATGAATATTATAACGCTAAAACAGTAGATGGTATATTCCAAAAGAAAAAAGGCTGATATAAACGTTAAAAATATCCTGCACGTTCTTTCAGGCAGGCCAAATACACTACATTTGCCATCACATTTCGGGCTACGTGCCACATTTATACACATGACGAAAAAAAATCCTGCATATACATCACTGTTCAGGGCAATGTTGCCACTGGTACTTATTTGCCTTTCATTTGCCGCCGGTGCGCAAACCGAATTAGATAAAATAATAGGCGTTGTAGGCAAAAAGCATATCATACTGAAATCGGATATTGATATGCAGGTAAAAGCTATGCAGGAGCAAAATCCTGAAATAGGCGATATGCCCGAGTGCGACATACTGGAGCAGATGGTGTTGCAAAAGCTGCTGGTAGAACAGGGCGAGCGGGACAGCGTGGTGGTAAGTGATGAAGAAGTGGAAGCCCAGTTGGAAAACAGGGTGCGTTACTTCATCATGCAATATGGCTCTAAAGAGAAAGTAGAAGAACTGTCGGGCAAAACCATATACCAGTTGAAAGAAGAAAACCGCCAGGTGACGCGCGAGATGATTATGTCGGAAAGGGTGCAGGGCACCATATTGGAGAGCGTGAAAGTAACACCTGCCGAAGTACAGAAGTTTTATGCCAGCATTCCCGCAGACAGTTTACCCTTCTTTCCCGCTACGGTAGAGCTGGGACAAATAGTACTGGACCCTGAAGTAAGCCCGGAACTGGACACCTATGCCCGCCGGAAAATTGAAGAGATACGCAAAGAAATAGTAGAAGGGGGTGCAGACTTTGAAATAAAGGCAGGTATTGAAAGCCAGGACCCCGGCAGCCGCAATGATGGTGGATTGATGCGGGGCATTACACGAAAAGGCGGCAACCTGGTGACGGAGTTTGCTGTAGCAGCGTTCAAGCTGCAAAACGGAGAGATTTCTCCTGTAATACGCACACGCTTTGGCTACCACATCATACAAATGGTAAACAGGAAGGGCGATGAAGCGGACGTGAGGCATATATTAATAACACCGGAACGTACCAGTGCCGACTTTGAGAAAGCATTGGCCAAACTGGACAGCATACGTACCGAACTGGTAGCAGGCAGGCTGACATTTGAAACAGCGGTGGGCAAATTTTCTACCGACGAACTGTCGAACCGCACGGGCGGCATGATAGCCGACCAGCAGGGTAACACAACACTGGAAGTAGAAGACCTGGACCCCGTACTGGCGCTGATGATAGATACACTGAAGCCCGGTAATTATTCTAAGCCGATGGTATATACCAACATGCGCGGCGAACGTTCTACCCGCATTGTGTATATGAAGAGTATAACCGCACCACACAAAGCCAACCTGAAAGAAGACTATAGCAGGATACAGTTTGCCGCTATACAGAAAAAGAAAGGTGAGCGCATGCAACAGTGGATAAGGGAAAAAGCCCCTTCGTATTACATCAGGATAGACGACGAATACGCCCAGTGCCCCAACCTGCAGGTGTACCGCAGTGATAGTTCCGCAAAGAAATAAGCAGTGTATTATAAAAAATCTGGAAGCGCCTTTAGGCGCTTTTTTTATTCTACGCTTTCACCATCCTTTAACAGAAGATGGCGCTTTTTTTCAATACGGGGAGCAGACGGGCAGGTAGCTTTGCACAAAAATCATAACTATGACACACAATCGTTACAATGTATTCAACCAGATACACAAAGGGCTACGCCACCTGATGTACGATACCGCAGTGCGCCTGCAAACTACCGATTTGTCGCGCCCGGAGGCTACCGAGGTTATCAACTCAGTATCACTTGTAGTTGACCTCTTCGATGAACACGCACACCATGAAGACAAGTATGTACTACCAATGGTAGAAAAGCACAACCCGGCATTGGTTGCTGATTTTGAGAAAGATCATGAACTGGACCATAAACTGTCAGATGGGTTGAGGCAACTGGTAGCATCATGGAAAAGTGCGGCCACCCAACAGGAACGAAACATTACAGGGCAGGGTATCTTTTATGCATTCAACGAGTTTATAGCCTTTAACCTGTACCACATGAACAGGGAAGAAGATACGTTGCTCGCTACCTTATGGAAACATCATACTGACGAAGAGCTGCATGCAGCCTCACAGGCTATAGTAGCCAGTATACCACCCGATGTGTTGATGCTGGAAAGTAAATGGATGATGCGCAGCATGAACAATGCGGAAATTGCAGAATGGATGACAGGCATTAAACATGGAGCACCTGCCGAAGTATATGCTGTATACCTGCAAATGGCGGAACAGGAACTGTCTGCGGAGAGGTTTCACATGATTGCCTCTGCTCTGGAAACAGAAATAACCGTTGCAGAGTAATATGTCGGATTTCTTCAATAAACGGCCGAATAAACATATTATCTTTGCGGTGCATTTTACAACGATGCAATAGTACTTAAAGGGTTATGACACTCACGTATAAAGAATACACGCCGTCGCCGCAGTTGCAACCCTACGTTGACAACTACACCTACATGGTGTTTGACGGGCACTGTGAGGAGGAATCGCCTATACAGCGTTGCCTGCCGTTGGGTATGACGCAGATTATCATACACGTCAACCAGATGTGCAGCAGCACATGGAACAACGGTGAATGGAAGCAACTGCCCAACGCATCATTTATTGGTATTCACCGCGACCCTGTATCGTGGAGGACTAAAGGCAGAAAGGTGATGTTCGGCATATCGCTGAAACCTGAAGCGCTGATGCAAATATTCAGGATACCTGTATGCGATTTGTTTAATTCCTATACCGACCTGGAAAGTTTCCTGGGCAGAAAGACGGAGTTGCTGACAGGGCGTATGTATGGTGTAGAGTGCCCGCGTACACTCATCAATATCAGCGAGCAGTTTATGATACAGCAGCTCAACAGCATGAACGCCCGCAGCAATTATGTCGATGACGCCGTATCGCTGATACGCATATCCAAAGGCACCATCAGTATTGATGAGTTGAGCAGGCAATTGTACGTAAGCGAGCGCAAATTGCAGCGGGGCTTTAAAGACATACTGGGCACTAATCCTAAAATGTACACGCGTATCATCCGCTTCAGAAATGCATATGAGTACCTGCAGCAAAACCTGAAGGAGGAAATATCATGGGCGGATATTTCTTACCATTTCGGCTATGCCGACCAGGCTCATTTCATCCGTGAGTTCAGGGAGTTTGCCGGGGAAAACCCTACGCGGGTCATCGACAACAAACCCGCATATTGCCAACTAAACGAAGAACTGGTGTACGGGTAAGTAATTCAGAAAAAACAAGGTAAATACAATAAACGTAAACGGGCGCACTGTCTGTAACGCTAATCTTATGCACTCATTTTCTAATCAACTAAAACATAAACATATGAAAAGAACAAAGTACACAATTGTTGCACTGCTCTCGCTGATAGCAGTGGCCTGCAACAGCAACCAACCGCAGGTGGCTGAACAAACAGCACCGACACAGGAGGAAAAAGTAAAACGCGGCGAATACCTGGTAACCGTAATAGGCTGCGGCGACTGCCACACACCTAAAATCATGACACCGCAAGGCCCCGCACCCGATATGGAGAGGTACCTGTCGGGCTACAATGCGGAAATGCCGCTGGGCGAATATGACACAACATTGGCCGCAAGCGGGCAGTGGGCGCTGTTCAAAGGCGACCTGACAGCAGCAGCAGGCCCCTGGGGTGTGTCTTTTGCCGCTAACATCACATCCGACGGTACAGGTATTGGCAACTGGAGCCTGGAAAACTTCCGTAAGGCTATGAAAGAAGGTAAATACAAAGGCATAGACAACAGCCGCCCGCTGCTGCCGCCCATGCCCTGGCAAAACTTCGCACAGCTGACGGACGAAGACATTGAGGCGATGTTTGAATACCTGAAGACGGTAAAGCCGGTTAAGAACCTGGTACCCCAGGCTATATCACCCAAAGCATAGTAGTATTTATACATTGATTGTTTTACATACCATAATCTCCCGTTTCGTCGGGAGATTTTTTTAATTTAGCCTCATCAAACAAGGATACAGGGATGAAGGTAAATGAAGTGCCGCAGGATGCCAGGGATTTTCGGGATGGTGACAAAGTGAAGAAACTGGTGTACGCGGTGGACAAAGACGGCAAGTACACAGGCGTAAATTCCGCCGGGTGGGAAGCTGAAAATACAGCTACCCGCCAGGCCTGGGATGCCGTGGACGAGGCTTTGGCAGAAACGGAAGCCAAAGTAAAAGCCGGGCAACTGAGCCCTATAGCTTACTACATGCAGAAATGCCTGATGGACAAAGGCCTGCTGGCCAAATATGTGGGCAAATGGGGCTGGCAGGTAAGCAGGCATATGAAACCATCTGTTTTCAATAAGCTGGACCGCAGCTTGTTAGAAAAATACGCCTCCGTCTTCAACATTACTGTTGACGAACTCATATCTTTCGGCAAATAAAATTCTTCTACATTTTCAACTGATGAGCAGGGTTAACTTTCAACACCAACAACATGCGCATTGCGAAAGCGGCGTGACGGCCAACCTGCTCAGGCACGAGGGGTTGCAACAAATAACGGAACCTCTGGCATTCGGTATAGGCGCGGGATTGTTTTTCGCGCACATACCTTTTATAAAAGTAAGCGGCACACCGGGCACTACCTTTCGCTCGCTGCCGGGTAGCATATTCAAGCGGGTGACCAAAAGCCTGGATATAGATGTGCATACCCAACGCTTCAGCACGCCGGACAAAGCTATGGCCGCGCTGGATGAAGTATTAGACATGGGCAAGCCGGTAGGCATGCTCAGCAGCGTGTACTACTTGCCATACCTGCCCGAAGCTTTCCGTTTCCACTTCAATGCACACAACCTGGTGGCCTATGGCAAAGAGAATGACGCATACAACATTAGCGACCCGGTGCTGGAAGAAGTGGCTACTATTTTGCCCGAAGACCTGGCCAAAGCACGTTTTGCCAAAGGCACGCCGGAGCCAAAAGGTTTTATGTATTATGTAAAGAATGTACCCGCCAACCTGGACCTGGCAGGTGCTATACAAAAAGGCATTAAGAAAAATTGTTTCCTGCTGTTGTCGCCGCCACTGCCCTGGTTTGGCAACAACGCCATATTCCTGCTGGCAAAAAAGATAAGAAAATACCCGCAGCAGCTTACAGAGCGCAAAGCGCAACTGTACCTGGGCAATATCATACGCATGCAGGAGGAGATAGGCACGGGTGGGGCGGGTTTCCGCTTTTTGTATGCTGCCTTCCTGCAGGAATCTTCAGAAATATTGAAACGGGACGACCTCAAAGGCTTTGCGCAGGAACTGACAGCCATCGGCGACGAATGGCGCAATTTTGCCTACAGCGCCGCCCGGCAGATGAAAGCCCGCAAAACCGACCTGGTGTCGTTTGACGAACTGGGAGATATGCTGCAATCCATCGGGACTAAGGAAAAAGACTTTTTCACCCGTTTGAATAAGCTAAAATGGTGATATGTGGAATAAAGGGTTTTTCTCTTGACAGAATATGCCTTATTTTTGCCCCTGTTTTTTAGATGTTAGTGTTACACACAACCAGAGATACGATACTTTCGGTCATTGATTTCTTCCACAAACCCTTCGCCGGGTGGATTAAGAAGCAGACATTCCGCTACCTGGCCTGTGGTGGCTCTAATACCGTACTGGATATATTGATATATTTTATCAGCTACAACTTCATCCTTGACAAACAGCCCGTTCCCATATATTCTATCACAATTGCACCACACATAGCGGCTTTCATTATTTCATTCAGTTTCAGCTTCCCCGTTGGTTTCGCATTGGCCAAATATGTGGTATTCCAGGAGTCGAACCTGAAAGGCAGGATACAACTGTTCCGCTACGCCCTGCTGGTAGCTATGTGCATATTGCTCAACTATGTATTCCTCAAGCTGTTTGTAGAAACATTCGGCTGGTTCCCCACACCGTCCAAGGTGCTCACTACAGTACTTGTAGCCCTCTTCAGCTACGTATCGCAGCGCAACTTCACTTTCAAAGTGAAAGATGTAAGCGAGAAGGTGAGTGAGGATGTGGCGTAGGTTCATTAGTTCGCTCCTTTATTATTTAAGGGTATTGAAGGTGAAGAGAATACACTGCAACGGCGAAAACTATAGAACCTACTACTAACTATGTATAATGTCAAATCAGGTAGATTCGATATAATCAATAGTCTCGAGTTCCTTCAAAAAACATGTAGGCATTAGTATCAATTAAGTTACCCACTTGGGGATTGTACTGCGAGCTATATTTCACAATGATATCTTTGTTTTTACCACCAAAAACATACTTTATACTATCACGGTAAGCTACAACGTAGTTTAAGTTTAGTTTATACATTATATTGTCAAAATCTACCCTAGCGGCATATGATAGCTTTACATGCTCAAGATTATATTGCGTACTATCGTTGACATAAGACGCCTCTTCAAGCCTTTTGTCGGTAAAAATTACTTTATACTTGAATAGCCTATCGCTTCTTGACAGTAGCCCCTGTAATGTGTCGCTAAGTTTCTGGTACTTGTCTTTATTCAACAGATATTGTTCCTTATAAAAAGTCACATCCTTGTCTTTGCAAGATATGCAAAACAAAAACACAGTTAACATGATTTTTGCGAAATGCCTCATTGTTATTCCTCTACATTATCCGACTTATACGTGAATTCATCATCAGGGCGTTGCAGGTGAAGAACACCCTGCAACGGCGAAATACTAAAAATCCAGTACCAGCCCTATAGTATTGCCCGTTCCGGCTACATGCCACTTCGTTTTATTACCACTAAATGCATAGTAGGGCAAATCTGCTGTTTCAACCATTGTATATCGGCCGCATCTCTTTTTACCAATAATTTCCAGAGGAATGGCAATCGCTACCAGGCCAGCGCCAATACCCGCCAGGTACCATTCAGGGTCGCCTCCTCCTATGGCTGTACCTAAGGGCCAGCCAATCAACGCTCCACCCGGAATCGCGAGTACATTAGCTGCAATCGTTAATCCATTCACACAACTGCGCCCGCGCGGTGGTGTGTAAGGTGTATAATCCTCCGAAAGGGTTTGACTGAATGAATACAAGTTTGTATTAATGGCTAAAGCACCTTTGGTAGCATCACCTTCCTGTGCAAATGAATAAGTAGCAGAAAGCAGTAAAATAAGCGTGAGTAACTTTTTCATGTTTATAAGTATTGTCGATTTTGGTGCTAATATAATATCAACATAATTAAATGCAAAGCACAAAAAAGGGCTGCAACAGCAGCCCTTTACTATAATTAAATCTTCCTGTTCTTAGTTGTGTGTCGCCTTAAACTTGCGCACGGCTTCTGTCAGCTTTGGCAGTATTTCAGCAGCATCACCAATCACACCATAATCGGCAGCTTTGAAGAATGGTGCCTCAGGGTCTTTGTTGATGACCACAATAGTTTTAGAACTGTTGACACCTGCCAGGTGCTGTATAGCGCCGCTGATACCCACAGCTATGTACAGGTTGGGGCGAATAGTACCACCTGTCTGTCCTACGTGCTCGTGGTGCGGGCGCCAGTGCGAGTCTGCCACCGGGCGGCTGCAAGCAAGGCCTGCGCCCAGTTCATGTGCCAGCTCTTCCAGCGGTCCCCAGTTTTCAGGCCCTTTCATGCCACGGCCACCGCTTACTACCAGTTCAGCTTCTGCCAGCGGCACTTCACCTTTTATCTTGTTCACTTCTTTTACTTTAACGCCAAAATCTTTATCGTCAAACGATACAGCCAGCGCTTCAACCGCTGCACTGCCTTCACCCTTATTTACCTGGAACGTATTAGGCAGTAAAGTAATCACCTTTACATCGCTGCTGATGTTGATATAAGAAAATGCCTTGCCAGAGAATACAGATTTCTTCAGTGTAAAGCCATTGCTCAAATCGGGGGTAGAGATAGCGCCTGCTACCATACCGGCTTTCAGCCTTGCAGCCAGGCGGGGAGCTACAGCCTTGCCTGTTACATCGTGCAGGGCTATTATTACTTTAGCGCCTTCTTTTTCAGCCGCTGCCACCAGGGCTTTGGTATATGCCCTTGCGTTCAGTTGGTTCAGGCGGTCGTCTGCTACATGCAATACTTTGCCGGCACCATAAGCGCCCAGTTGTTGCATAGCATCAGCGTTTGCGCTGCCCAGTACAACGGCTGTGGCAGTAGTATTCAGTTCTTTGGCAATACCTGCCGCATATTGTACCGCTTCAAAAACTTTCTTTTTGAAAACGCCCTCTTCGTGTTCTGCTAATATTATTACTGACATAAAAAGTCAAAAGTTAAAAGTCAAAAATTAAAAGTCAAAAATCAAAAAATCTAACATCGATTATCTATATCCATAATCCACTTATATCACCTTCGCCTCTGTGTGCAGCAGGTTCACCAGCTCGTCCATATTTTCGGGGGCTATCATCTTCACGCCCGATTTTGCCGGTGGCATTTCATATGCGGCTACATTGGTCAGCGCTGTTACAGCAGCAGGTTCTACCACTTTCAAAGGCTTGGTACGTGCCGCCATGATACCGCGCATGTTGGGTATACGTGCTTCGGCCATACCCTTCTGGCATGATACCACCAAGGGCAGTGCTACCTCGTCTGTTTCCTGTCCGCCTTCGATTTCGCGGTTTACAGTAGCAGTGCCGTTGGCTACATCCAGTTTGGTGGCAAAGCCTATGTAGTTCATGTCCAGCAGTTCTGCCAGCATAGCGCCCATCACACCATTGTTGTAGTCAATAGATTCTTTACCGCAGAGTACCAGGTCGTAACCTTCACTTTTAGCATATTCAGCTATTTGCGCAGCTACTACATAGGGGTCAGTGCTATCGGTATTGATACGGATGGCTTCGTCGCCGCCCAATGCCAGCGCCTTGCGTATTACAGGCTCTACAGTTGCAGTGCCTACTGTCACCAGGTTCACCGTTGTAGCGGTACCGGTTTCTTTCAGTTCCAGCGCGCGCACCAGTGCATACCACTCATCGTAGGGATTGATGATATACGTAACGCCGTCTGTCTTCAGTTGTTTCTTATCGTCGCTGAAAGCGATTTTTGTGGTAGTATCCGGCACCTGGCTGATACAAACTAATATCTTCATCTGATTCTTATTTAGAACTTCAATTTATCCTGAAACGGATGGCAAAATTAAGGCAAAATCCCTGAACTATTCCTGTTATGTAATAACTATACATATATGCAATAAGAAAGCCGCCCACGCGGCGGCTTTCAAAAAAAATTTAATATTTCTTACTCCGGCGCTACCAGTCTGAAGCCATTACCATGGATATTTACTATTTCCACCGAGCTGTCCGCTTTCAGGTATTTGCGCAGCTTGGCTATGTACACGTCCATACTGCGGCCGTTGAAGTAGGTATCACTGCCCCATATGCGTTTCAGTGCATTCTCGCGTGGCAGCAGGTCGTTTTTGTATTCGCACAGCATCAGCAGCAGTTCATTCTCTTTGGGCGAAAGCGTTTGTGCATTGCCTTCAAACTCCAACGTGCGCAATTTGCTGTTGAAGTTGTAGCCGCCTATAGTAAACTCCACCTGCGAATGCTGTTTCTCCTGCATTTCCTGGTTGCGCTTCAGTATCGCTTTTATTTTGTGCAGCAATACTTCGCTGTCAAAAGGCTTGGTGATATAATCATCAGCGCCCAGTTTGTAGCCGCTCAGTATATCTTCCTTCATGCTCTTAGCGCTCAGGAAGAACAGGGGCACATCAGGGTCTACGTTCCTGATTTCTTCCGCCAGGGTGAAGCCGTCCATATTCGGCATCATCACGTCCAGCAGGCATATATCAAATTTCTCGCGGCGAAAGGCGGCCAGGCCCAGTATGCCATCGCGCGCCAGCTCTACTACGAAATCATTCAGTTCGAGGTAGTTTTTCAATACCTGTCCGAAGTTGGTATCATCCTCTACCAACAACACTTTATATTTTTCATTTTCCATATCTGCCATATATATGTATCAAAAGTAATAACCAGTAATTTAATTATCAGGTAATTTTTTGTTAAAAGCGGGGGCAGTTCATTTTATCGCGGTCGCCGCTGTACATGCCTTCGTATATCAAAGACAGCTCCAGCGCACCGTTGTACTTTACATGGTCTGATAAGCCGGACAGGGTAATGTCGTAAGACGATACGAACTTAACACCGGCCCATTGGAAGCCCAGCATGGGTATTACGGCATCGCCATACCTGTGGTACACGCCAAATATTACGTTAGTGGGGTTGCCGCTGTTGTCCTCGCTGATAAAAGCTTTTGCCTGCAAGCCATATGTAATTTCCTGTGCCGAGCCCTGGCGTGTATAATATACCGATGGGTTGAGCGTGAACATAGAGGCTGTTACAAATATGGCGTCGAGGTTGGCTGTGGGCCTCATCTGCACCTTATTGTCCATCTGGTAAAACGATTCCCGGGGCTGGTTGACATGCGCCAGGCCCACACCCAATTTGATGTACGTAAACTCGTTGGGGTAATAGGCATAGTTAACTCCCGCACCTACGTCGATAAAAGAAGTTTCGGCCTTCCAGCCTGTTTCTCCGTTGGGGGCCGTTCCGTCAAATTTAAAACCATCCCACTGGCGGTCGAAGGTCAGTTTTGAAAAATCAACACTTCGTTGTACAAATGCGCCGGAAAATCCTACGGAAAACATACTGAAGTTGCCCGTTTGTATATGATATGCTACAAAACCTTCGTATCTGCCAAGTGATAATTGCCCGTCGCCCGCTTTGTCATTGAACATTGCGAGCCCCAGTCCCAGCCAGTTGGTCAGGTTACGGTTGCGCAATACCTGGAAATCGGCAAAGCCTGAGAATGTATTGAACGGGACCGGCAGCCCGGCCCATTGCGTGCGGTAATTGGCGCCCAGCCTGAAATCAGCATCACTCATCAGGGCGGTGTTAGCGGGGTTCAGCAGCATCGGCGCATTGTAGTATTGCGAAAAGTGCATGCCCTGTGCTCCTGCTTTATGCCCTACGGACAGTAACGCCGCTGCCAAGATTGTGCCATATGTAAATAAGCGTCGTATCCGCATGAAATTATCTTAACAAGGTAACATTCCCTTTTTTGTTAAAAGTAGTCCCGTCCACAAAGGTTACGTTCAGTACATAACCATATGCTTCTACCGGGGCTTCTGCGCCTTTGTATTTACCATCCCAACCGATTTTTACATCAGCTGATTCAAACACCAGTTCGCCCCAGCGGTTGTATATTTTCAGGTCTATAGTTTCAATGCCCGCACCACGAACGTACAAGATATCATTCTCACCGTCGCCGTTCGGGCTGAAGGCCTTGGGCAGATCTGCCAGGGGGTATACATCAGCATCTACGTATTTGCATATTGTATCTGCGCATCCCACTTTGTTGAGTGCCTGCAGGCATACCCTGTACGAGCCTGTACGCCTGTAGAATTTTGGTTCAGGTGTTTCAAGTGTGGTAAAAGTGTTATCGCCAAAATCCCATACCCACGATGTAGCCCTTTGAGAAAGGTTGGTGAATTTAATAGGCTCATTCGTTACAGGTATTATCGGGTCGTGCCTGAAGTTAGCTATCGGCGTACTCTCTACCTGTATAGTGTCAGTGAGCGAATCCACCCCATTACATGTGCCGGGGTTGTATGCATACATAGTGATGATATATGTACCGGCTGTATCGTATACGTGTTTGGGGTTGCTTTCAGATGAGGTGCGCCCGTCTCCGAATTTCCACAGGAATGTAAGGGCATTTTCAGAACGGTTGTTAAACTGCGCGCCTGTTTTTTCACACACTACGGGCGGTCCTTCAAATTTTGCCTCTACATACAATGTATTGAAGCTGATAGTTTTTTGAATAGTATCGTTAGGGTTGCAGGCGGCCGGGTCGTTCAATATAAGTGTAATGGTGTATGTACCCGTATCAGGATATTCATGCGCCGGCGGGTTAGGCCCGTTGAAGGATTTACCATCGCCAAACAGCCAGGTATGCGTTGTGCTGCCTCCGGCTTTCGATTTGTTGGTAAATGTTGCTTTAAATGGTTTGCAACTATCAGTCTGTACTACGTCAAAGTCGGCATTGATAGAATTGGTATCAACACGCACAGTTACAAAGGCGGTATCGCTGATTTTGCACGCATTGGGGTTTAATGCTATCAGCCGTACATTGAAAGTGCCCCCGGTAGCATAGGTATGCGTGGGGTTTGGCGTAGTAGTGCTGTTACCATCGCCAAAATCCCATTGGAAATTGGTAGCGTTGGTAGAGCCGTTAGAAGAAAAATTAAAAGGTTCGCCCAGGCATACCGAAGCTGCAGGTTGCACTGTAAGGTTGGCATCAACCGAACCGAGGTTGAACGCGATTTTTAATGCCAGTAAATTACAGTTGCTACTGCCGTTTGTATTGCGGAAAACATTGGGTGTCATCGGTACCGCCGATGAGCCGCCACAGCCACCGCATATAGCCTGGTACACTACACCATTTCTGTCAAAACGGCTGGTGCCGCCATCCACGTGTTCGCCCAATGTGCTGCCGCCATAAAAAGCAGCGAACAATAGTGACGCTGCGTTTTTTGAAAAAACTATGAAATAGAAGTCATCTCCGTTGGTGGTTGTAGACACTATGCCTGAAGGTGTAGGCTGGCTGGCTCCAAACGTTGCAGGCATACCGTTGGTGTTGCCGCCATTGCCCGCTACCGCGCCACCCCAGCCGGATATATACACGTTCTGACAGGTATCCACCAAAAAAGCTACCGGTGTAATATTGGTAACTGATGATGTGCCCGAACCATAAACTGTAGAATAGATATTAGTGCTGATGTTACTGTCCAGCTTCATAACAAATTGGCTGGAACCCGGGTTGTTATATACTCCCGCTGTCACCGGAAATGTTCCGCCCAATGTATTACCCATTACGTACACATTATTCTCATCATCTACCTGTATGCCAAAACACTGGTCGTAACCGCCACGCCCTATCAGGGTAGCACGTTGCAGCCCATAGCTGCCACCATTCGCATATTTTTGTATGAAGCCATCAGCAGAACCACCCTGGTAACTATTCCACAACCCGCCATTACCCGCAAAGTCAGCGCTGGTAGTACCACCGGATACATATACAGATGATTCTGACTTGTTAAGCGCCAGCACGTAGGCTGCATCTTCACTGTTACCGCCTACATAGGTACTCCACAGCAAAGTCGTCAATGCATTATTCAGTTTAAATACCACGCCGTCCTGTACACCTGTCAGTGTGTTCTTAGTAGGGTTTGCCATTGGAAAATTCCCCGACTTGGTAGATGATGCTACATACACATTTCCTGCATTGTCCAGCAATACTTCGCTGCGCGCATCATCTGCATAAGTGTGCTTCAGCGATCGTATGTTGCCATACGCTGATGATATATTCACACCATCGTCAGCACTGCCCCCTACAAACCTTGATGCGTTTAGTGTTCCGTTAGGATTCAGTTTTACAACAATGATGTCCGACCTGCCGTTGTGTGCGCTGCCGGTGCCCTGTATCGGAAAATCAGGAGAATAAGTTCGTCCGGCTATATAAAGATTACCCTGTCCGTCCACAACCATACTGTGCGGTTGGTCCTGGCTAAGTCCACCCAGGTAGGTGGAATAAACATTGGTGGTGCCTGTTGGGTTAAACTTGGTGATGCCCATATCGCTGGGTATAGCAGATGCATTACTGTCTGCATCATTTCCACCTGAATGAGAAGAGGGCCCCACCGTACGTGGATAACCTGTACTACCGCCCCCAACTGCGCCGCCTACAATACCCCCGGCATAAAAGTTGCCCTGGTTATCATATGTGGCTGTAAATCCCCAGTTGTCATCTGTAGAGCCCGTAAAGGTTGTAAAGACAATTTGCGGATCGATAATCAATGTGTAATTCTTATCATAACCTTTGGTGAAGTGGTAAGTCAGCACATTATCCTGCAGCTTGTATTTGCATGGCACTTCTTTTCGTTCTCCATCAATGTATTGATAGGCGTATGGGGCCATTTCCTGTATGGTGCCCACCGATGTGGTTATGACCAGGTTGCCGTTTCGGATGTCCAGTGCATCTGCGCCTTCAAATTGAAGTTGAATATTGTCTGCGTTAGCTCCGGTGTGTACAATGAAATCGTATTTTATATCCTGCCCTTCCGATGCCACATGCAGGTCAATTCCGTTATAGACATTTTTATAATCTACCACCAGGTTAGGGTAAATAAAACTCTTCCAGCGGCTGGTGTCGTTACCCAAGTAGTAGTTATGGTAGTATGGCTGTGGTTTACTGCCGGATATTTCCGGGTTGGGGTTGGCATGGAGCATATGCACTTTGTAGGCATGGTGATACAGTACAGGTTTTTCTTTGGTTTTAAGATGTTTGTAGTCAAATATTTTCTTTGCATTATCTGCTGCTCCTACTACATAGGTGAAGGTGTTGTTTTCCAAAAACAATGTGATATTACCGTATTGCGCCTTGTACACAAACGGGCCATCCCACTGGCCTTCGTTTTTTACAAATTCTATGGGCCTGAAATCTCCCTCATGCCCCCATGCTAATATGGGGACAAGCAAGCCGATTACAGCAGCCAGGTACCTGTATATTATTTTCATACGTTTCCGGTCAGTCGAAAGACTGTTAGTAAATGTAGCATTTTTTACTCATAAATAAACACTTAAACAAGCTTAAATAGCCATTAATACTACCCTTTAACCATCAGGAATATCCGTAGGGAAAATATGTAAAACGCTTGTGAAAGGGGTGAAAAGCCCGCTGATGATGATGCGATCATCAAAAGAAAGGAAAGCGGGGAGGAGCTCCTTATCAGTTCACGCACTTGTTGGCGCAGCAGCTGCTGGCAAAAGCCTCGGGTTTGGCCTTGAAGGCGAAGCCCATACCCAATATATAGCCCATAGCCTCGCGCAGGGCCTCGTTGCTTTTAAACTGGGGGTTGGTGTTGATGTCGGCATGCACCTCCATATCCACATCATATTGTGTGAAGAGGTTGCACAGTTCGTATGCCGTTTCAATGCTCCTGGCCACCTCTACCAGCATCCGCTCTTTGATGCTGTACTGCTTGGTGGTCTTGTCGTTGTTGATGAACATAAAACCGCCGTGTTTTTCGCGCAGAAAGACAATCACCGTAGCAAACTCCGTTTCTTTGCCATACACCTGCGAGTCGGTGCCGATGCACACCTTCAGTTTGTACCCTGCATTGGTTTCCCTGATGATAGCATGCTCCACCGCCTCCTTTACGGGCAGCTTTATCGGTTCTCCTTTAAAGGTTCGCCATATCATATTGATTCGTTATTAGTTATACTAAAGATATGCAGAAAATTGTTATGAAATTATTAGGAGAATGTTAGCTTACAATGAAATGCACAGGTTATGAACATCGCCCGTTAACCAATTATTTACAATATTTACACCCTTGCAGCCACCCTGCCATTTGTCTGAAACAGATGAAAAATCTAACTTCACACCTGTAAATATGCACCTAAAAAGGTCGATGCGTAACTGCGTAACGACAGGTGGCCTTATAGAGAGGGCAGGGAGATAAACATAATCTCTTAAAGAACGAGCATGACAACCGGTAAATCCGGCCCTTACGGCCCGGGTAATACGCAAGCAAACAAATGGTCGGCCAAACAGTGGTTCCTGTTGTACGGGGCTGTATTATTGGCATGGGCCGCTCTTTACCTGCTCAGCCATAGCAAGATGGGCATACCTGGTTATGAGCATGCGCGTTTTTCCCCTGCAGACATCAGGCATATCAACAGTATATTAGTAGCTCCGGCACCTGCATCACCACAGGCCAACTACGGACGGCAGCCCGTCACTAATACTAACGATGGCTTCCTCGACAGCTATGCCGGCGATAGCACGGAGCCTGATTACGAACCTTATATCGCTACTTTTCCCGAGAACAATACACTGAGCAATATTGATGAGGAGCGCGGCCAGGAAGAGCGGGTAAAAAAAGCCATGATATACATCAGCAGCCAGTATGGCGAAGAGATAGACCCCACGCAGATGGCTACCATTCAGCAGTATATCAGCACCTTTACCCCGCGCGAAACGGGCATATTCCTGGCGGATTACCGCCTCCGGCTGCAGTCTTTTTTCTGGCTGTCGGGCAAGCTGCTCTATGCCGAGTGATATTCGGAGTGCTGTGCAGCCTGTTGTTTTTTATAGGCAAAAATGCAGCGAAAGAGGGCGCCATCAGCCAGCGGTTAATCATCTACCAATCGGCCAGGCTGCTGTACGCACCATTTGCCGCTGTGATACTGGTATTGATATATAGCTACCTGAAGGGCAACACAACCCTGCATATTGAGGCCAGCGAACTGGTTATCATATTCGGGTTCCTGCTAGGGTTCTATTCGGGTTCGGTGATAGAACTGTTGGACTGGTTGCGTGGCAATTATGTGCAGCCCAATAATTATGTGCCGGTAGCGGCAACACCGCCTGCAGGACAGGTACCAGCTGCTACCGCCGGAGAAGAACTACCGCACTACGATACTGAGCAGGCAACGGAGGTACATACGGAGCCTGAAAAACCGGCTGAAGTAGAAGAGGAACCTTATATACCCGCACCCCTTGCGCAAAAACGCAAGCTGATGAACGACGACAACGAAATAAGCGAAGTGGATATAGACCTGAAGCTGGACTTCAGCGGATTGTTTGATGAAGAGCGGGCACAATTGCAACGCCTTGGTTTCAGCAGGGCCATTGTTACATTACACAATGTAAACGGCAAGGATATTATCCCCGCTAAAAAGGCCAGCGAAGATATGACCACCTTCGTGGCCAGCGATGTGAAACCCGGCATATACATAGCCCGTGCCACCCTCTCTCAACGCCTGCGCGATGATCAAATTATCAACCTCTTTGGCGAAAAGACAGCCTACATAACAGAAGACAAACCCGGCCTGGAGCTGTTTGTAAAGAAGTACGAGGCGGCGGACTAGGGCAACGCCTACCTTCTACTCTCGTCACTGCGACAGAGTATTTGTGCATACAAATATGGCAGAAGCAGTCTCACGTAACTACCAACAGGTTACGCATTCCTTCTCAGCAGAGTCTCCCGAAAATGAACTAGGCAGTAATTATGGTGATGCAGTCATGTGCGTTATTTTTAATTCGTATTAACGTTATAATTACGTAAATTTGCAATGGTTAACTTGCCACAAAATGCAGACTAAAAGCTCTTTGATATAACCCAAACCATAATGCCCGGGTAGGTAGGGAAGGGAAAAATGTTCCAAAAAATAAATACAAAACCTCGGCATAAACTTAGCGCAGCGACTCAATGAAACCAATGAAAAGACATTTGGAATGAATCAATTTGGAACAAAGACTGTGAGAAAGTCCCCCTCCGGCGGATTTAGGGGTCAACTCGCGGCAGGCAAATGTTCCGGATTTTATTTCTGTTTTCCGGCATCATTTTGGAACATTTTTATCGTATCAGCACTGGTCTGTGCGTTTGGTGCTCCCCTTTAGGGGGCGGGGGAAAAACCAAAATCCGGCAACCTTTTGGCAACAAAACAGTTGAAGATGACAACAAGCCAACTCGCAACTCATTGATTTACAATATCCCAAAAATTGTTGTCAACGATTTGACAACAAAAGGCAACAAATGGAAAGAAACTTTTGGGTTCTGACTTTTGATTTTTGCCTTAAACCTTCACCTCCGGTGGCACTATCCTGCTCACATCACCCCCGTTACGTATCACATCGCGCACGATGGTAGAAGAAATGGTAGAGTATTCAGGCGCGCAGGTCAGGAAGATGGTTTCTAT
>JACFNS010000476.1 GCA_019454705.1 Taibaiella sp.
GTGGGGATCTTCTATATCCTCCATCACCACAGCCAGGTCGGGTTGGCGGTGGCTCAACACTCTGTCAATGTTAGCGGAACGTTCGGGAGTCATAGGGCTAAAATATAAAAAGGCAGTGACTTAGTTTTTACCCAGGTCATCCAGAAACGCCTGCAGGTGTTCCACTTCAACATGGTCCATCACCACTATTTTGTACCAGCCGGGGTTGTCATCATGTGTATCAGGCACCAGTCCGTGTTTGGCTGCAATGTGGTTCGGCACGTATTTCGCCCTGATGGTGATGATATTCATTTTAGGGCGGCGGTAATATTCAACGCCCATGCTATCCAGTTGTTTGCAACACCAGTCCGTACGATACAGCAGTTTATTTATTTTCTCAAACCAGCCATGCGGCCCGTAGGTCACCAGTATCATCCATATAGCTATGGCGTTGGCACCTGAGCGACTACCGCTCAGCGTTATATCCTGCCCATGTACATACTGCGCCTCTTTGGTAAACACATAAGGCATCAAACCTTTACGCGCAATAAATATACCCGTACCGTAAGGCGCCTGCAGCATCTTGTGGGCATCCAGTGTAACAGATGACACATGGGGATTGCTGAAGTTGACATTAGACTCAGGCGTGCTGATGGGATAAATAAACCCGCCAAACGCACCATCCAGGTGCAGCTTAAACTGAGCCTTGTATTTATCCATACAGGCGGCATATACATCAGGATTATCTACGCTGCCAAACATGGTGGTAGCCATATTAGAGATGATGATGAAATACTTTACACCGGCTGTCATAGCTTCCTGCACTACCCTGTCCAGTTCTGCTTCTATTATCATCCTGCTCGTATCATCTACAGGCACACTGTACCATTGCAGGTTCAGCAGGTTGGCAGCCTTGGCTATAGAGTAATGTGTATCCTGAGAGCCTAAAAGTGCAATCTCCCCCTGCTTCGCCCCATGCTCTTGTTTAAAGTAGTTCCTGTATATCCATGCTGCCTGTATATTGGCTTCAGTACCACCAGCCGCCACATAGCCATCGCAACTGCCCTCTTCTGCTTTCAGCACATCCACTGCCAGCAGTTCTATCACCTCACGCTCTATATCCTGCGTCCCTTTAAAAAACTCTTCGGATTCGCCCAGGGTATGGCAGCCAATATGATTGGGGTTGGCTACATAGGTACGTAGCAGCGGCGCTTCTTTCAGAAAAGGAGCCTGGTCGTAAAACACAGTGCCATCCAGCTTAGACGCAGGCACGCCCAACGATACTTTTTGCTTGTAGTCAATATTAAGGCTTAAAGCCTCGGTTATTCTCCTGTCCTGCTCGGCATGGCTCAACTTCTTCCAAAACTTCATTTTCTGAATTTGGGCGCAAAATTATCGTTTTTATACCATTGCTGTCAATGATATACGTCACACCTGATAATATTCCCCGAATCCATAAACCTCAGGCTGATTTATACTTTCTGTATGCCCATGCTGTAAATGGCAAGAGGAAGAACAGAAGCCAATACAAAGGATTGCCGGTAATAAGGACTGTGGTAACAGTAACCACTAAAACAAGGAATGGATATATCAGTAACAGGGCTGCAAACAATACAGAATCAAAGAACACGGTGCCTTTTGTTTTAGTCCATGCTACCTTGCGCAACAAGAGGTACAACGGCTTATGCAGGATAAAACCAACTAATGCAGGGGGCACCAGCATAGCCTTCAGCAGATAATCAGTCTTCTTTTTACTTAATGCGGCATGGCCTTGCTCTAATACCAAAGGCGATAAGCGGGCTGTAAGTTGTTGGTTGAAATCTTTATAAAAGGCAGCTTCGTTATTTAGTTCATATTCCCGCGCATCAATTACCGGGGCAAATAGCACATTTACCCTTTTGGGTACTTCTGTAAACGAATGATAGTTGATACCCACGGGTTGCACTATCAAGTCATTTATACCCTGCTCTGCCCAGCACATCCATGCCAGCCTGGCTGTACCTTTTTTCAACGGGCGTAGTTTCCATTCGTTGATACATACCCCCTCGGAAAATATCAGGACACAGCCATTGTCTTTCAAAATATTCACGCAGGCGGCAAATGTGTCATGGTTTTTATCCAGCTTATCTTTACCCTCACTCATCCTG
>JACFNS010000477.1 GCA_019454705.1 Taibaiella sp.
GTGGTATCGGCCTGCCCAACCGCGATTATTATTTCAATACCGATGAACGCACGGCTAAAATACGCGATGCATATCCCGCTTATATTGCCAAAGTGTTGGAACTGACTGGTGTACCTGCAGCAGAAGCTACTGCCAAAGCAAAGGGTATATACGAACTTGAAAAACAATTAGCTGAAAAATCAAGAAAGCTTGAAGCCCTGCGCGACCCATATGCCAACTACAACAAGATGGCCATAGCAGACCTTAAGAAAGTATCACCTACCATCAACTGGCCTGCTACTTTACAAACAATAGGTGTCAAAAACATAGACAGTATCATAGTTGACCAGCCCGAATTTTATACGCAACTGGACAAGCTTATCGCCGGCACAGATTTGCAGGTGTTGAAGGACTATATGGCCTTTCACCTGGTGAAGGATATGGGCGGCTACCTCAGCAGCGATTTTGTAAATACTAATTTCGATTTCTACAGCAAGCAGATATATGGTGCAAAAGAACAGAAACCCCGCTGGAAGCGTGTGCTGCGCGCTGAAGAAGACGCTATGGGCGAGGTGCTGGGTCAGTTATTTGCCAAAGAATACTTCAATGAAAAAGCTAAGAAACGCTACGAGGATATAGTGGAGAACGTGCGCGATGCATATAAAAAGCGTATTAATAACCTGACCTGGATGAGCGACAGTACCAAACAGAAAGCTTATACCAAACTTGCTTCCATCAAAAAGAAAGTGGGCTATCCTGATAAATGGAAAGATTTCTCTGCCATGAAGATAGAGCGCGGTGCCTATGTGGTGAATATGATGAACGCCAATCGCTGGTGGAATGAATACGAGCTGAACAAGCTGGGCAAACCCGTTGACCGCAGCGAGTGGGAAATGACACCGCAAACTTACAATGCTTATTACAATCCTTCTAACAACGAGATTGTACTACCTGCGGGCATTTTTACTGTTCCCGGCTACCGCGATGAAGAACTGGACGATGCATTGGTATATGGCTATGCAGCCGCCTCTACCGTCGGGCACGAAATAACACATGGTTTCGATGACGAGGGCCGCCAGTACGATGACAAAGGCAACCTGCAAAACTGGTGGACGAAAACGGATGAAGAAGAGTTTACTAAGCGCGCTGAAGTATTGGTGCAGCAGTTCAACGGCTTTATGCCTGTAGACACGCAACGCATCAATGGTCGCGCTACGCTTGGCGAAAACCTGGCTGATTTGGGCGGCATACTCATAGGACTGGATGCCTTTAAGCAAACGGAAACCTATAAGAAAGGGGAAAAAATCAGCGGTTTTACACCGTTGCAGCGTTTCTTCCTGGGTTATGCGCTGGGCTGGATGTATGATATGCGCAAAGAAGAACTGGCCAGCCGCCTGATGACCGATGTACACTCACCTGCTAAATACCGGGTGAATGGCCCCTTCCCAAATGTGCCTGAATTTTACGAAGCCTTTAACGTGCAGCCAAACAATAAGATGTATCTGCCCGATAGCGCAAGGGTGAGGCTGTGGTAATAAATTCAATAAGGAAAATAATATTAAGCGGGGATAATTATTTTATCCCCGCTTCGTTTAATGCCTTTTGATAGGCACGGGCATTTTTCATATGCTCGTTATAGTTGCTGGCAAAGTTGTGGTAACCGCTGAAATCTTCTTTGGCGCAAAAGTACAGGTAGTCTGTAGGCTCGGTATGGAGTACGGCATTTATGGTAGCCTTTGATGGTGTATTAATCGGCCCAGGGGGTAGCCCTGCATACATATAGGTGTTGTAGGGTGAGTCATATTCCGTATGCACTTTCAATACACGCTTTATGGCAAAATCGCCCACTGCAAACTTAACCGTAGGGTCTGCCTGTAGCGGCATATTCTTTTTTATGCGGTTAAGATACACGGATGCTACATTGCTCTTCTCGTCGTCCTTATTGGTTTCTTCTTCTACTATTGACGCCAGTATGATTACTTCGGTGGGGGTTAATCCCAAAGAATCAGCCAGTGCGGTGCGTTCAGCCGTCCAGTACTTTTTATAGTATTCTGCCAGGCGCGTATACACCTTGTCTGCCGTTGTATTCCAGGACAACTCGTAGGTGTCGGGAATGATGGCAGCCATAGCCGTGTTGGTGTC
>JACFNS010000478.1 GCA_019454705.1 Taibaiella sp.
TCGAACCCGTGATTCCTCCGTGAAAGGGAGGCGTCTTAACCCCTTGACCAACGCGGCATTTCCCGTTTTGGGATTGCAAAGATAGGAACTCCCTTTTTTATCTCAAAATTTTATCTCAAAATTTATTGCTCCACCATCGCATTAATTATTCCATGAAAGTCTGCTGCATTCAATGATGCACCACCAATCAGTCCGCCATCAACATCAGGGCAGGCGAAAAGTTCAGGTGCGTTCGAGGGTTTGCAACTACCTCCATACAATATACTGGTGCTGTCAGCTACCTCTTTGCCATACCTGCCGGCTATTACACTGCGTATGTGGGCGTGCATATCCTGTGCTTGCTCGGTTGTAGCGGTGCGGCCTGTACCTATGGCCCATATGGGTTCATACGCTATAGTTACATGGCTTAGCTGTTCTGCATCCAGGTGAAACAGCCCATCAATGATTTGTTGCTCAACATATTGATTTTGAGTGCATGCATCCCGTATTTCAAGTGGCTCGCCGCAGCAGAAGATTATCTGTAGGTTGTTCTCCAAAGCTGTGTTTACTTTCTTAGCCAGCATTTCGTTAGTCTCGTTGAAGTATTCGCGGCGTTCAGAGTGACCGAGTATTACGAACAACGCACCGGTACTCTTCACCATAGCGGCGGATACTTCTCCCGTATAGGCACCCGATGCCTCGGTATAGCAGTTTTGCGCGCCTGTATATACCCTGTTGGCGGCTACTGTCAGCTGTGCTGTCTGTTGCAGGTGTATAAAGGGTGGACAGATGATTACTTTATGCTCATCGCCCAATTGGGGCATACCCGCTAATATCTCATTTACCAGTTTTTTACCCTGTTCTATATCCAGGTTCATTTTCCAGTTTCCTGCAACTACCTTTTTACGCATGATGTATTGATTGATTTTTAAATTATTTATTGGCGAACATGTCCCTTTGCTCCCGGGTGCGTTCGTATATATCTGTGTACATTTTTGTTTCTGCGGCGGACAGGGTTTTGCCGCGTCTTTGCATCATCCTGTTAGCTGTTTCCAGCGCACGCTCCAGCCTGTACCCTGTCAGCCCTTCGCTGCCTCCCCATGTAAAAGACGGTATGAATTTCTCAGGGAAACTACCCCCGTATACATTGGCTGATACACCCACTAAAGTGCCTGTGTTGAACATGGTGTTAATGCCGCATTTGGAATGGTCTCCCATCATAAGCCCGCAAAAGGTAAGCCCTGTCTGCACTGATTTGAAATTATACTCGTCCCATATTTTTATAGTGTCGTAATTATTCTTCAGGTTCGAGCAGTTGGTATCTGCACCCAGGTTGCACCATTCTCCTATTACTGAGTTGCCCAGGTAGCCATCGTGCGCTTTGTTGCTGTTAGCAAAAAATACCACATTGCTGATCTCCCCGCCTACTTTGCAACCGGGCCCGATTGTAGTGCCCTTATACAATTTGGCGCCCATCTTTACTACTGCATGTTCGCATAATGCCAACGGGCCACGCATTAATACTCCTTCCAATATCTCAGCTTCCTTGCCTATATACACCGGCCCCTCAGCGTTAATGATACATCCGGCATTAATTACAGCTCCTTCTTCAATTAATAAGTTTTCCTTATGCCTCACTGTTACGCCTTCTGGTACCGGTTGGCTTGTCCTGCCCGCCGTCAGCAGGGCGAAGTCTGCAACTATTGCCTGCTCATTCAGGGAGAAGATGTCCCATATATTTTGCAGCTTACGTAGCTGGCCTTCGTAATTAACTTCTTTAAGTGTGACAGGTATATGCAGTTTCGGTAGGAATTGTATTTCAGCATCACTTACCCTTGCAGCTATAATAGTCCCGTCTTGCACCAATTGTTGCATAGGCTCCAGTTGCTGTATGGCTGCATATATGTCAGCGGTAGCGAATATGCTTCCGTTGATAAACAGGTTATCGTTGCCTCCGTTCAGCGGGAATACCTCCTGCATGTAGGGTGCCGTTAAAGTACCCGTAGGTTGCTTTGTGAAATGTTCCCATCTTTCCCGCATGGTCATGATGCCGCAGCGGATATCAGCTATCGGCCTGGTATGCGTAAAGGGTAAGAGAGAATAGCGTGTA
>JACFNS010000479.1 GCA_019454705.1 Taibaiella sp.
CGGAACAGGGACGCATACTGGTGTTCAATATCATTGGATGAGAGATATTCAGGAAAGCTCATCAGCATGATATTACCAAAGCAAAACCCCGCCACTCCCAGCTTGTATATCCTGTGTTTATCGAAACTGCTTTTCTCTTTCTTGTCCGATTCGTCGAGGCTGATGTACGGTTCGTAACCTATGGTAGTCAACAATTCAACAACCTGCCTCAGGCTTATATCCTGTTTGCGAAACTGAATAGTGACTTCCTTCTTTGTAAAATTCAGCCTGCTCTCGATAATGGCAGGGTTTAGTTTGCCCATGTGCTCCAGCAGCCACATGCAAGAACTGCAATGCACAGCAGGTAAGTATAGCGTAACAATGGTAATATTACCATCAGTAAACTTGTATAGTTTTTCAGCTATCTGTTCATTATCCAGGTAGGCGTATTTATCATTGCGCAGCGGTTTTATCTGCGATAGGCCAGGGTGTGACTGCAATTCGTAATAATTGCAGAGGCCGTTTTTATCCAGTATTTCGTACACCAGCTTGCAGCCATCGCAGCAAAACAATTTATCGTCAATCGCAATGTTGTTAGTAGTGCATTCCGTACCGCAATGATAGCACAGTTTAGCTGACGGCTGAACCTCTTTTTTAACGATTACCGTATTCCGTCCCGTAGATATTTCAGGCATTGATAGCTTTTTGCGCCTCCATAATCTTAGGTATCAGGCTGGATTCTTCGATATAAAACAATTCATTGAGCATTGTGTCTATTACCGCAATTTCATTGCGGAGTATGCGGTAACCGTCGGGGTAATCCATGTAATTATGTAGTGGCAAGGTAGCCTTGTGCAAGGCCGACAGCACTTCTTTTATCTCCCTGTGGGAATCCAGCAAGCTCATCAATTGCGCATTGTGGCCCACATGACATTTTCCGGAGCAGTTTTTACAATTATGCCCGTCCTGCACTTTTGCTTTCAGTTCCTGCACATATGGCACCACTACCTCCTTCCGGAACAGCAACAGCCTTTCTACATCGTCCAGCAATGAAGAGTACATTGCTGCATATAACCCCCAGGAGGGGTGGTCTGTATAAACGCTTAGCTGAGCCGCACAGTTACGCGCGTTGGTGCAAATGATATCCAGGGCTGTATAATAGCCCTCATCCAGTTTGTTGAGCAGTTCGTCAATAGTATAAGACCGGAATTTTGCAAAAAGAATTTCCGCCATGTACGTTAGGTTTATACAAAAGTACCGGCGCGAAAAAACTCAAAATATGATGTATCACCCCCTAAAAAGTGACATTTATCATCCTTATAGTTATAAGATATTATTTACTTAAAATTTCTGTAAGGGCATCCAGCATTCCTTTTGCCTGCTGTTGCTGGCGGTCGTTTTCCCGCTCGTCAAAAGACTTGTTTTCATTGAGTTCAGTTTCCTCAGCCTCTTTCCGGGCAGTTTCGCCCTCCTCCATCCTGTTCAGCAGGTCCAGTTCGTCCTCGTACATTTTAGCCATGGTTTCAAATGCGTTTTTATTATCTGCCAGGTAGTTGGCATACACATCCATATTCTGCAGATATTGCGCCAGGCAATCAGCATAGCCTTTGCAGGCATTTACGTAAGAAGAAACTATACTTTCATTGGTATTATTCCACCTGCGGTACTGCTCCATATCCCGAAGCGACGACTTATACAAATCGGCCTGCTGCAGGTATATTTTCAACAGGTCTTCGTAATAAACTACCAGTGTATCAAAATTGTTGAAATATGCCTTTTGTATAGAATCTCCCTCAGTGAAACGCAGTCGCTCAAACACCTGCATCAAAAATTTAATATCATCATCGTAACTATCCCTGAAGTTGAGCCGGGCTTCTGTTTCAAATCCTAAAACAGTATCTGAATACGGCACCAGGCGGGACAACATATCGGACAACGCCCTGTTCTCATCCTGGAGCATAGTAATGGCCTGCATTTTATCAATTACCTGCATATTTGAGGCTTTCAGGCGTTTATTTTTGGCTGCAATGGTATCTGTAATCACCAACAATGACGGGTCGCTTATCTCTTTGTGTACCGCAGTTGTTTT
>JACFNS010000480.1 GCA_019454705.1 Taibaiella sp.
TTTTTTACCATGCTCTTCGACGGGCTGCTGATGGTATTTATCTACTCCTTCAGCGAATACCCGATAGATGAAGCTGTAGTGGGGATACTGTCGTTCAACCCCATAGACCTGGCGCGTGTGCTGATGTTGCTGAAACTGGATGTGGCGGTACTGATGGGATACTCTGGCGCGTTATTCAAAAAGTTCCTGGGTTCTTCTGCCGGTAGTATTTACTCTTTTAGCTGGTTGTTGTTCTGGGTGTTTCTGCCGCTGCTGTTATCTGTCAGGATATTTAAAAGAAAAGATTTATAAACCAAGTGCGGCCCGGCCTTCGGCCGAAATATTATCGTAGTTCCATTTAGGTTCCCATACCAGTTCTACTTCAGCTTCGTAGCCCTCCAGTTCATCTTCAATAGCTACCCTGGCATGGTTGGTGATGATACCACCCAATGGGCAGGACCTTGTGGACAGGGTCATTTCTATCCGTACTTTTTTCTGCTCTTCGTTTATAAAGATATCGTACACAAGGCCCAGGTCTACTATGTTGATGTTCAGCTCAGGGTCTTTTACGCCATACAGGGCCTGCAATACCTTCATCTTTTCAGAATAATGAGGATCCGTTATATCAATATTCATCGTTGTTTGTTTTTGAGTTGAGCTACTACATAGCCAGTGTGTGTTGCATATATTATTGATGCCACCAGCATTAGTACCGAACCGGTATATAACAATATTTGCTGTTGGCAGATGAGCCCGGCCAGTAGGAAAAGCAAGCCCGGCAGGTACACCCATAACTGCAGGTTTACCCAGTGTTCTTTAAATAAATCTTTGGGCATCAGTTCCGGTAAGGTGTTGGGTTTGGTAATATGCATCCACACAATAAAGGGCAAGGTCTTGAACGTTTGCCCCATAATGATGATGCTGACCAGTCCGCCAAAGAAGGCGAAGCCAAATGCAGTGCTGATGCGGGGTTGCATACCTGTACCCGACCACATTGCCAGCAATAGCATTATTATAGCTACCAGGACAAATGCTATCGCAATGAAAGTTTGCCGCATGCCTGCGTCTTTTTGTTTGCGGAGCGCGCTTTTGTAGCAGCCACGAATATATAGGCCGTATGCAACCAGTCCAATAATAATCAGCAGCAGGTACATGTACCGTCCATAGAAACTACGAAATATCATGCCCTCGATAAGAAACAGGGCCAGCCCGGCATTGAGGGTGTAGAAAGTAATATTGAGCAGGTTAGCATATTCCTTCCTGCTGAGTATAAACATGGGTACCAGCCTGGCGCTGACGCCTATGATAAGCTGGAGGAACCATCCTGCCATGCCGATGGGGGCATGTATCTTCAGGTAGTGGAGGTGCTCTTCGGGGAAAAGGGGATATACCAGGTTGATAAGTAACAGCAAACCAATAGTACCGGTGATAAACAGCCAGGCATGTGCCATCAGCATGATGTCGGTAATGATACTGCTTTTGCCTCCGGTTATACTTTTGTAAATATTGTATGCATGCAATATGATGGCGATAAGAATCAATGCTGCTCCTGTATATGTAATCCAGGTGAACTGAAATGCCCAGAAGGACCATACCAGCAGCGGCACTCCTGCGATTAAACACACCAGGCACCATACAGGTATAGCTTTGCTGTACAGCCTTGCCTCCGCTATTACAGGTACCAGTTGGTTACTGGCCCCGAATATCATAAGTGTGGCCCAACCCAGAACAAACAGGTGAGTGAGCGCCAGTAGTTTTGGTTGAAAGTAATGGAGGTGTATATCCGGAACGGAAACCACCAGCAAAGCCTGGAATATAACAAAGCACAGGGGGGCGATTATATAATATGGTATTACCGTAGCAATGCCGGATATATGTTCGTCAGGCGGCTTCATGCATCAGTTTTTGTATATCAGCATCAGTATAGCGCCGGTATCTTCTTTTATAGCGTACCGGTACCCGCGCTGTTTCAGCTCCGGCAGCAGGAACATAGGCACCTTTTTGTGGTACACGAACAGAGCTTTGTTGTCCGGTAATGTTTCTAACTGCTCCAGTATAT
>JACFNS010000481.1:0-1682 GCA_019454705.1 Taibaiella sp.
TATTCAACAGTATCCAGTTTTCAATTTTATGTTTGGCCAGCAGCCACATACCGGCCCATGCGAATGCTGACACCAATGCATCGGCAAAGGGTACGTCTGAATCTGTATAGGTACTCAATGCCACAAAAAGAACAGCGAAGCCGAGTATGACAATCGCACCGCTGATTATCCAGTCGCGCGTATCGCAATAACTAATTGCTGCTGCGTTGCTCCCTTCTCTGTTGATACCCCAGCGCACCCATCCGTAAATGCTCATTACCAGGTAGTAGCCATTCAGCAACGCCTCTGCATACAACCCTACCGTTGTCATAATGTACAGGTATAGCGATGTACTGATAATGCCTGTCGGGTATAGCCATACGCTGTTGCGGTTGGCGAGTATCACGCTGGCAATGCTGAACAATACTGCTATTACTTCAGTTACTGTGGTCTGCTGAATTTGCTCCGTGAATTGTGTTGCCAGGCTGTGTATGGTCATAAACAACAAAAATAAACCCCCAGCGTTATAACGCAATATATACGTAACTTTATTAAGTAAGATTAAAGGTTATGAAAGGGATTTTGCCAATCATTTTTACTATCGCAATTGCATCTTGCCAACAGGCCAGCAGCCAGATGACTACACGTATTGTAGCCAATAATTTGTTTATACCCTGGGAAATGGTATATGGCCCCGACGACCATATATGGTTCACGCAAAAGAACGGATATATATGCCGGCTGGAACCTGTGACTGGTAATATTGATACGCTCTATCATGAGACTAATACGGTGATACAAAGCGAAGGAGGTATGCTGGGCATGGTATTGCACCCCAATTTTGCTACCGACCCATATGTATATGTAGCTTACAACTACCTGCAGAGCACCTATAAAGAACGTATAGTACGCTATACTTATAATGGCACCGTGCTGACAAGCCCTACTACATTGCTGGACAATATTGACGGTACCAATATTCACAACGGCTGCAGGCTGGCTATTGTAAATAATCAACTTTACATCACTACGGGTGACGCGGCAAATCAACCTATTGCCCAGAATGTGAATGCACTAAACGGAAAAACCTTACGCATCAACCTCGATGGTTCTATTCCTAATGACAACCCTGTATCGGGTAGCCCTGTGTGGAGCTGGGGGCACCGTAATGCACAAGGGCTTATATACGCCAATGGGAAATTTTATAGTTCGGAGCACGGGCCTACTACCGATGACGAACTGAACATACTGGAAAAAGGAAGGAACTATGGCTGGCCAAATGTGCATGGCTATTGTAATACAACCACAGAACAAACTTTTTGTACAGATTCCAATGTAGTTGAGCCGATAATAGTATGGACACCCACTCTGGCAGTGAGTTCAATAGCCTATTACAATCACCCTATGTTTCCATCATTGCAGAACTCCATATTAATGACCACCTTAAAAGACAGGAAACTCTATGAGCTGGAACTGAACAGCACGTTTGATGATGTGACGAACAGCAATGTAATATCGCAGATAAGCGGTGACAGGCTGCGAGCTATATGTGTAGACCCGGATGGCAGAATATATGTGTCCACCAGCAATTCGCAGGCATCCGGCACGGGTACGAAAGTTGATAAAATAATAGAGATATACGACCCCACCTATTCATCTATATCCCGGCAGTTGAAAAATGTACATGAACATATTGCTGTATA
>JACFNS010000481.1:1692-2036 GCA_019454705.1 Taibaiella sp.
TCCTAATCCCGCAAAAGATGAGATAAATATTTACAACAATATACCCCGCAGCAAAGGACAATATAAGTACAGTATCTTTAATGTATCAGGGCAGGTATTAAGTACGGGAAGCTTGCAATCTGGCAATAACACGGTAGGCATATCCCAGCTGGCTACGGGCGCCTACCTGCTGAAAGTGTTCAACGGGCTGGAACAGGTGAGCAGTACCCAGTTCAGGAAATTATAGACCCTCTGTATGATTTTTTGGTTATTTCAGGATTAGTTCTATTTTTGCCATCCCAAATCAGGGGGTGCGGTAGCTCAGTTGGTAGAGCAAAGGACTGAAAATCCTTGTGTCGGGGGTT
>JACFNS010000482.1 GCA_019454705.1 Taibaiella sp.
AACACAAAAACAAAGAACATGCTGCACAACCTGGCAGAACATGCTGAGAACGGACAAACAGAAGCCAAGAGCTTATTAAAGAAACTGAATTTAAAACAATTGAAACAACCACGTGTGTTGTGGACAGCAGCAGGCGTAGCCGCATTGATAGGTGCCGGTGTGGCATGGCGCATGATGCGCAACAAAGCAACAACCCAGGCTCATTAAGCAGCGGGTTTTGTTTTTGTACTTATCATCACTGGGCTGCCGTATCGGGCAGCTCAGTGATTTTTAGGATTAATACTATCAGGCGGCTATCTGCTGTACTTTCTGCAATGATACAGCTACTTTCTTTTTACTATTGAAATGAATATATTCATCGCGGGCGAGCATGAGTAGACTCGGTAATATATTGTCATAATGAGAATCTAATTCTTCTGCCAGGTGTTCAATATATATCCAGTTATTAGCCGGTCTGCTGTGGCGGTTCATTTCTATCAATTTCTGCAACACTTCATCCATTGATGGTTTCATAAGATTTTGGTTTTTTGTTATAACGTTTAAGACGGGCGTGAAAGTACAAACGTTAGGTCTATAACTGATTGTTTAACAATAAGTTGACAAATAGAATATACTATCATGACAAAACAGTAACTCCTTGTTAAAAATGTAAATAATTGTTATGAAAAAATTGCGGTTATTATTGAGATATATATGCGCTGTTCTGAATGTATTAGTACAATGCGTGTCCGCCACCGCCCACAAAAAGGGAGTTGTTGTTGCGTTTTTTTGCCTTATACCTGCACCAAACTAATTGGCGGCATGGTAAAAGGTATCAGATGTTATGGAGTTAGTTACAAACTCCTAAGCATGTCTTCCAGTTGTGCTTCGGTATGTATTAATACATCTCGGGGCTTGCTGCCCACTGCCGGCCCTACCACATCGGCGGCTTCCAGTTGGTCCATAATACGGCCTGCACGGTTGTAGCCGAGGTTGAACCTGCGCTGCAGCATAGATGTAGAGCCGGACTGTGTCTGCACTACTACGCGTGCACATTCTTCAAACAGCTTGTCGCGGTTGGTGAGGTCAATGTTTTTTTCTTTATCGCTTTCATCGCCTTCGTATTCGGGCAGTTCGAATGCGGTGGGGTAGCCACGCTGGTCGCCGATGAAGGCGGTAACGTTGTCAACCTCCTGTGTATCTACAAAAGCGCATTGCAGGCGCAGCAGTTCGCTGCCAAATGATATGAGCATATCGCCACGGCCTATCAGTTGCTCGGCACCGCCTGCATCCAGTATGGTGCGGGAGTCTACCTTGGCAGATACTTTAAATGCGATACGCGCAGGGAAGTTGGCTTTAATAGTACCTGTAATGACATTTACCGACGGACGCTGTGTAGCAATGATAAGGTGAATACCTACGGCGCGCGCCAACTGAGCGAGGCGGGCTATGGGCATTTCCACTTCTTTGCCGGCGGTCATCATCAGGTCGGCAAACTCATCTATTACCAGTACTATAAATGGCAGGTACTTATGCCCGTTTTCGGGGTTGAGCCTGCGGCGGATGAACTTATCGTTGTATTCTTTGATATTGCGCGCGCCACCATCTTTCAGCAACTCGTAGCGGTTGTCCATCTCTATACAGAGAGCGTTGAGTGTATAGATTACTTTTTTGGTATCAGTGATGATGGCTTCCTCTTCGTTGGGCAGTTTGGCCAGGAAGTGTTTCTCGATAGTGCGGTAGATGGACAGTTCCACCTTTTTGGGGTCTACCATCACAAACTTGAGTTGCGAAGGGTGCTTCTTATATAATAAGGACACCAGTATGGTATTGATACCGACAGATTTACCTTGTCCGGTAGCGCCGGCCATCAGCAGGTGGGGCATGGTGGCCAGGTCCACTATATAGTTTTCGTTGTCTATTTTCTTACCCAGGGCTATGGGCAGGCTCATTTTGGAGTTGACAAACTTCTCGCTGCTGAGCAACTGGCGTATAGATACCGTTTGCTTGTTGGCATTGGGCACTTCTATACCTATGGTGCCCTTGCCGGGTAT
>JACFNS010000483.1 GCA_019454705.1 Taibaiella sp.
TACGCATACCGAAATGGTGGACGGACGTATGAGAAAATATTATTCGCTCACTAAAAAAGGAAAGAAAGAAACAGATGCCAAAGTGGAGGCGTTGACGGCTGCCATAGAATCGTTACAGAATATTTTAAACCCAAGTTTGTCTCATGGATAAGCTAACACTCACAAAAGAACAGTTAATAGAACTGAAGAAATTCATCAACTCCCGCGGTTTTCGCGAGCCGCTGATCGTGATGGAAATACTCGACCACTTCGCTTGCCTGGTGGAAGAAAAGCTGGAGGCCAACCCCGGCATGTCTTTGAGCGAGGCTATGCAACAGGCGCACGGCAGCTTCGGCGTTATGGGTTTCAGGACCATTGCTGATGCTGCTGATGTAGAGCGTAATAAGCGACTGAACATGCAGTTTAAAAAGACGCTGGGTGGTATGGTTGCCAGTCCTGCTATGTGGTTGTTGTTTGTATTGGCTGGTGCTATTTACTATACAGCTTATATGTCGTTTCAAGAGTTTTTTGTGGATGGCGACAATGCCGGCTTTCTTACAGCCTTCCCTGCATTGCTGATTGTTGCGATAGGTCAAGTTCTGATTTTCAGACGCTTTCCCGGCATTAAAAATAGATATGCTTCGGGCAAGGGTACTCTGGCTGATAACGGCTACTACTGGTTGGTATTCATACTTATGATTTTCTTTCCCAATTATCCCGGTGGTGATTGGCCAATAATACCTTTTGCGATAGCGGCCACGATATACGTACTTGCTATTCTTACCTGGGTTATCGCCATGTACCGCACCTGGCAATCCACAGAACAATACTATCGCAATATAGAACAGATGTATGCTGAACTGGATACCCAATAGTTGATTGGTTAATAATATGTAAATCACCGCCCTGTATTTGCTATACGGGGCGGTTCTGCTTTAAGTTTGCTGATTACTGTACAAAACAGGAATAAATAACACACATGTCAGCAAATAGGGTGTTTTTCCCTAATTTAAATGGTATCCGCTTCCTGGCCGCGCTGGTAGTAATAATACACCACGTGGAGATGGCGAAATACTGGTTTGGCCAGCCCAATATCTACAGCACTTCTTTTGTAGGCGGGGTCTTTGGCGAGCTGGGCATCATACTGTTTTTTGTACTCAGCGGTTTTTTGATTACATATCTTTTATTGGAAGAACACCGGCGAACGGGTACCATCGGTATCAAAGCCTTCTACATGCGCAGGATACTGCGTATATGGCCTGTTTATTACCTGGTGGTCATTTTCAGCTTATTCGTTCTGCCCAATTTTCATGTATTTGACATTCCGGTTTTGTCGGTGCATATCAATGAGGGTTTTTTCCTCAAGAGCCTGGCTTACCTGTCCTTTTTGCCCAACCTCGGTTATACTGTATATGAGCATATACCCTACGCTACGCAAACCTGGTCGGTAGGCGTAGAAGAGCAGTTTTACCTGCTGTGGCCCGTGCTAATGCTTTTTGCTATCAGGAAGAATAAGGTACTGCTTGCTCTGTGGGGAACCATAGCTGTTTACCTCTTTATTAAAACATTGGCCATCATTGGTACAGCTACCAATCCCGGTTCGGTTATTTTCATGAAGAACTGGCTCTTCTGGGACCACTTTTCTATCGACTGCATGGCGCTGGGGGGCATAGGTGCTTACCTGCTGTTTTACAGGAAAGAAAAGATGCTGAAAATTCTTTTCAACAAATACCTGCAGGCGTTCCTGTATATAGCGCTTGCCATTATCACGGCCAAGGGGTGGATCATACCCTGGTACAGCAAAGAGTTGTTTGCTATTATATTCATGGTGCTGATACTGAACCTGGCAGCCAACCCTAGCACATTAATCAACCTGGAGTATAAACCGCTGAATTACCTGGGTAAAATATCTTACGGACTGTATATGTACCACAACTTTGTGCTGACTATGGTACTGAAAGTATTTATGTGGAGCGGACTGGTAAATGTGGGTAGCATAGGCGGGGGTATTATATATCAATTGGTTTCCATAGGGCTTACTATT
>JACFNS010000484.1 GCA_019454705.1 Taibaiella sp.
TGGAAATCGGCTACGATATGCTCTACGCACTTTGTTCCGTCCGACACATTGGTGTGTTCCTTTATGGTTGAATGTTGCAGGAAAGTCGTGTACGAATGGTAGGGTGTAGCGCCCAGGGTTTTTATCCGTTCCGCTATCTCGTCTATCTTCAGGATGATGTCATTGTACAACTCCTCAAACTTTACATGTAGTTCAAAGAACTTTTCACCCTTAATATTCCAATGAAAGCCCCTGGTGTTCATGTAAAACAGTTGGTAGTTGGCCAGCAGGTTATTAAGCCCTTCAGCTAGTTTCTTCGATTTTGCTGCGTCTAATCCTACCTGGTTTTTAGTCGTCTTAGTTGCTTTTGCCTTTGCCATAATTTTTATGCTGTTGGTTAATATTACAAAATTACTATTAACTGGTTTCAATGATGATAGCTATGCCTTATGAGCTGTTAATGATGCCTGATAGGTTTATGTAACATCTGTTACTATTAATACTAACAAGTTTCATCCGCTTTTGTTGTCGGGATGTATTTACAGCTCTTATGCTTTTTCATCATTTCCTGTTTTGTGCACGCCGTACCAATCTATTCGCCTGGAGTAGTACATAATCACCGCAACTATCACGAACAGGCCTATACTGCCGAACAGCAACGCGTAATCTTTCAATTGTATCAGGAAGAATACATAGCCATACAGCGTAGTGAGCGCCGCCATAAAGCCCGCGGCTACCCGCATTTTCCCGAATATGGCTTTGATATACCACGTTATCAGCAGCACAGTAGCTGTTGCCGCTACCAGGTAGGCAGTGTTAAACCCTGTATATTCTGATATGGATAATAGTAAGGTGTAAAATATAGATAGGGCTATACCCACCAGTATATATTGCAGCGGATGTACAGAGCGTTTCTGAATGACTTCCAGGAAGAAGAAAACAAGGAATGTCAGCGAGATGATAAGGATGGCGTATTTCACTGAGCGCTCGGTTTTACTGTAATGGTCTGCCTGCTGAATGAGTTTTACCCCAAAGGCTGATTTTTTAAAGTCAGGGTAAGCGCTATCCTGCCAGTATTGCGGATATCCCCTGGATGCCTGTAGTATTTTCCAACTGGCGGAAAAGCCTGAATCTGACAACATAGGTATCCTGTCAGGTAAATATTTGCCGTCAAAGGCGGGTGTGGCATAGGGTGAATTGATATTTACAGTAGTTGTTTTGCCGTTCGGTGTAAAGTATAATTCGCCTGTTCCTTTTACTTTCAGGCTGATGTGGAAATCCGTTTTTTTATCCGGCTGTACGTTTACAGGGGCATCAAGGGCCTCGCTGAGCGCTTCGTGGGCGGCCATCATGGTTTCCATGTTCTTTTTTTCTGTACCCCATGTCAGTACCGGCTCATCTTCCAGCCCCCGTGAGTCATCGATACCCATTATAAAACTTGCCTTTTGCCAGTCAATACTGTCTGCATCACCCAGTTCTTTATTGATTATTTCAGGGTCAAATTGTCCTGAAAATTCCAGCGAAGACCTGTACACCGTCACATTATACAGGCTGCGGTGCCTTATTTCGGGATATACCTTACCGTTGATGGTAAGTTGGTCCGGCAGTATATGTATTGTTCTTTTTGTTCGGGTGGTTTTTCCTTCCTTGTCAGTAGACGATGTATAGTAGGGTACAGTTAACATCGGCCCGGTAATGATTTGCCCCGTCGCCCATTTGCTGCTTACTTCCTTTATTACCTCCTGCTGCCTGCCCGCGCGTTCGGTTATCAATACCATGATGTATGCCGTAGGTATCAGCATAATGAGTACCAGGAAACCCACAAAGAACCCTTTGGCCAGGGTTTTATACTTCTCGAAAAACGATTGCGTCTGCTGATTGAATTGTTGTTCCATAATTGTTTAATTTAAAAGTGCTTTGAATTACAAAGTGAAATGAGCAAAAAAATATCAGTTTAGTTTTTTAATGATTTCTTCTAATGCATCCAGGTGCGCCCTGAAGGCCTTTTCCCCGTTTTTGGTAATAGAGTAGGTGGTATTGG
>JACFNS010000485.1 GCA_019454705.1 Taibaiella sp.
GTGTACCGCAGTTGTTTTTATACTGTCAATGCGGCTCGGGGAAATACGCCCCGAGGCTGCATCCGCCCTACCTTGTTTCTTGTCCAACGCGTCGTACTTACGTTGCGCAGCTGCGGCATGCATCCTGCATTGTGATGTAAGTGTCTTATTATGCACCCTGATACGACGTATGCGGTCGTTGGCTTCCCTATTTTTGTCAATATTCTTCTTCTTCAGGCTGTTATAGTGGTCCGGCATATAACTTCGTTGCTGTTCCAGGTAACCCTTGGCCAGCACTATACCCCGGTACGCATCCTCGTATGTGCTGCGGGATGGCACATGCCTGCGTGAGGCATATTTCGCCAGTAGCTCGGCAGTGTGCAATTGCTCTTTTATAGCCAGTATAGCGGGAAAACGTTTATTGAATTTATATACCCTGTCAGAGGCTTCTTTCAACTTCTGTTCTTCATTGAGCCGTGATATATATTCTAATTCAGCAGCGCGATTTACACGCCCTTCATTTTTAGCATTAAACTCCACTATAGCTGTGTCGCCGGTTTCAAATACTTCTAAAGGCAAAGGTACTTTTGCCAGTTGCCACAAGGGGTCGGCAGGCAGGTGGCTACGCCGAAAATCCATAGGGTTCATCATAAAGTATTGAGGGCTGTAGCGGAACTCAAATACTTCTTTCTTTGAATAGATTATTTTTTCTTTGCTAAAGCGGTTGAGCTGTGTGCGGAACCAGCCCGGCGCACGAGAAATGCCCCCTGCCCCGAAAGTGGGGTCCACCAATTCCCAGCGGCGGTCAATCATCACTGCACACCACTCATGGCGCGGTATGTACAGTTTATCGTCATTGTCAAATTTCCAATCCTTGACGTACCCATCTATACGGACAGCTTCCAACCCTACCGCTTCACACATTTCTTCATAAAGGGCAGCATATCCATCACCAACAGCTTTTTTATTTTTCAGCACATCGGCAACAACAACGGGCGGCCTGTTGGGGTCTTTCGCGGCTTTTATGTCAAATTCAATATTGTGCGTTATCCAATTGAAAATAAGATTAGCTTTTAAAGTATCGCTATACACTCCGTCGCACAGGTACATAGCCAGGTCGCGGGCATTGCCGGATACTTTTGCGGGAGCTGTAAATCCGTTTGTTGTGTCGGTTTGCGCGAATCCCGATACGAATACGCAAATCAACGAAAGTGTAACAAATATCGCTCTCATAAAAAACAGAACTAATTTATGGAAAGAAACGGCATCCCGCAAATCCGGGATTATTTAATCAGAGTTGGTTAACTTTAGAGAGTAAAAGAACTTAAATTGGATACACAGTTACATTCTTTCGAAGCATTATTTGAGCGGGACCTGGTAAGAGAAATTTATGACACCGCAAAACCAATGTCAGTTAAGGCGGGAGAAACCATCCTTGAGTACGGCCATACTATCCGCCAAATACCCATAATTACCAAAGGCTCGGTAAAAGTATTGAGGCGTGATGATGAGGGACGGGAATTGCTGCTGTATTATGTAAACGCCAATGAAAGCTGCGCCATGACCTTTACCTGCTGCATGGAACATAGTTTGAGTGAAATAACCGCGATTGCAGAAGACGATGTGGAATTCCTGGCGGTACCTGTAACGGTAATGGATAGCTGGCTGGTGAAATACCCCAGTTGGAAGAACTTCGTGATGCGCACCATCAGGATACGCTTTAATGAACTGCTGAATACAATAGATAGCATTGCCTTCCAGAACCTGGATGAGCGACTGGTCTCCTACCTGAGAGAAAAAGCAAAGGCAACAGGGTCTACCCTGCTCAATCTCTCGCACCAGGAGATAGCCAACGAGCTGGCCAGCAGCCGCGTGGTGATATCCCGCCTGCTGAAAAAGCTGGAAAATGACAAAAAACTCATACTATACCGCAACCAGATAAAGCTGCTGAAGGATATGTAACCTTAGTTACTGTCTGCCTGCCAGCACAATTCTACTTTTGTACCTGCTTATCAAAAAAAAGCGGGGTACATGCAATCTA
>JACFNS010000486.1 GCA_019454705.1 Taibaiella sp.
GGAACAGGAGCTGCGCCGTAACGATATTGGCCACATAATCATTTATCGGCTCACCCAAAAAGATGATGCGGTCCATCATCAAGCGGGAGAACACGTCCATAGAGGCCACGTTCAGTGGGCGTTCTTCTATGATATATGGCGTAAGTGCATTGGGATTTTTAAAGAGCGATGAAGTGTAGCTATCCACCGTCAGGCTGCTGATGCCGTGGTGCTTGATAGCATATTTCCTGAATTCGTTTCTATCCATTTTATCTGTTTTTAAGTTCTAAGTATAAATACCGTTACACAATAATCAGTCCAGCGTAAAGATAATGCCAGAACGGCAGTTTTGTGTAAAGCCAGTTGCTAAACCGAACAAATAAACAGAATATTAATACGAATATATTCAAACGCAGAAAAAGAGTAAATATTGTGTCATTTCTGCTTCAACAGGATTTTTAACAACCTTGTTTCTTTGTTAATAGGTCAGTTTACAGTATATTGCAATACAAATTATTGACTCATGAGGAGATTAGTTTACTTATTCGCATTACCATTATTGTTCCAGGCCAATACGGTTGAGGCGCAAAGCTTTTCAGCACAAAAAGACACATCGGTGGCTACCGCGTATGCGTACATTGATATTAATAACTATATAACTAACAACACATCTGATACAATAAGTGTAAAATGGCGTATAATCAGTGAGACGCTTCCGCAGAGCTGGAAAGATAATGCCAGTTTCGGTTTATGTGACAACGTAACATGCTACGACAAAGCTATATTCAGCGGTAGCGTACAAACATCAGATACTTTTGGTGCAGGTAAAAACATGTTGTACAAAGTTCAGCTGGATGTTTCTCCTGCTACTGTTGCTCCAAGCGTGGGGTCTACCCCATACTATATCACTACAGAATTGACAAGTGGCACCACTATTGACACAGTAACTTTCGCCGTATACAAGTGGAACACCAACAACATCAGCAAAGTAGCGGTAGTACGCGAAGAAGTTGTTGTATATCCTAACCCTGCTTACAACGAGGTAAATGTTACTTTTAACAGGGAAATGGGTGTAAAAAATGTAGCCATATACAACCTGGTAGGCAAGCAAGTAAGTGCTTATCGTGTAAACGGCACCAGCGCTAAACTGGACATCGAAAAAATACCCGCCGGTATTTACTTCCTCCGTATGATGGACAGTAACGGCAGGGTGGTAGCTACACGCAGATTTACACACCAATAATTATCATATTCTTCAAATATTCTAAATCCCCTGCCATGGGGATTTTTTTTGTGAATAATTCTAGCTGTAACTTCTTTTATAATGTTCACTTCAATTTCGGGGTAATACTAACAAAAAAGCAAGGGGTAGAATGTCTATCCCTTGCTTTTTTGTATGCACTATTCTATGGTTTGATTACAGTCACATCATAAGTATATGATGATTTAGGGGCATTACCTATACCGCTAACCGTAACAGTGTAAACCAGATCTACAGCAGGCTCTGAGGGTATGGAAGCGGAAGGCTCCCATACAATAGTATTGTCAGCCACTTTTTCGGTGCTGGAAACAATAGTTACAGGTATATCCTGGCCCTTATGAGCCATCATAACTTGCGCGCCTGAAAAATCGGCACCGGGTATAGAGAACGACCACCTGAAAAACACCACAGGGCGTGGCACCCAGGTTGCGGGCGGATAGGCTATAAATTCAGGTATTTTCGTATTCTCCGCCTTTACCAGCACATGTATTACTGCGGCATCGTCTGTAGAACCATGGCTGAAAGCACTTTGTTTGGAATACAATAGCCAGCGCCTGTGCCCTACCGCCTGGTTATATTCTTCGTCATCGGCCATAAAGGCGATAACAGCTTCTGAACCTGCCGAACCCCAACGCAAGTTACTTTTCTTAGCGCCATCGGCACCCGCGGCAGTGTAGCATGGCCAGCCCGGGCCGGGGTCGTGGCTCAGGTCACCTGCAGCACTCATCATCAGCGCAGTTTCCTGTTGAGCAGGTATCAGCGATGCGTCCAAAGTGCAAT
>JACFNS010000487.1 GCA_019454705.1 Taibaiella sp.
TCAGCTTCACTACCTGGTCCACATGCGGCAGTTCCAAAATATTTACAGGACGCTTTACTGAGTAGGGTATGTTCTTACGTTCCAGCAGGGCTATTATATTTTCTGCCTGCCTATGCTGTGCATACAGTATGGCTACATGGTTCAGCGGCACACCTGCTTTTTGCAGGGCTTCTACCTGCATGATGATATCCGCCTCTTCGTGCAGTATATTGGTGTATTCCTTTATAATGGGCGTTACATCTTCTTTGCCATCCCTGAAACGCTCCGCCGCCGCAATGATATTTTTATCCAATTGCAGTTCATTCAACTGGTTGATGAGGCGTTGTTGGTTTTGCCCTATTGTAGCCATCGCTTTGTCCAATATGGCCTGCGACGAGCGGTAGTTTTGCGGCAGTATCACCACGTTGATGGTTTCCCTGTAGCGCTCGTAAAACTCAATGATGTTTTTTATCCTCGCCCCCTGGAACTCGTATATACTCTGGTCATCATCACCCACCACGAATATATTGGGGTCATCCCAGTATTCGGTCAGCAGTTTCAACAGCTCATTCTGCGCACCGTTGGTATCCTGGAATTCATCTACCAGTATAAACTGGTTGCGTTCCTGGTAGCTGAGTAAAAGGGCGGGATTCTTTTTAAAAGCTTCCAGCACCCACAGTAACATATCATTAAAATCATACCAGCCCCGCTGGCGCATCTTGGCAGTATAGGTATCAAAGAGCAGTGCTGCGGCGCGGGTGATGTTCATCTTCCTTATTTCATCGTCAATGGCCGCTTGTTTCAGGTCACCTTTTTTAAAGTCTTTTCTTGTTTGTTTGTAGATGTATTCGTCTCTTTCCGGTAGGCTGGTTATATATTCATCTATCGCATCGCTGATGTTTTGCGCGGAAATATTTTCCTGCTTCATCATGCTAAACAGGCTGTCGAGACGGCGAACATCATGATAAATATCCCCACTCAGCCTGCGTAATTCATGCCCTTTGGGAAGTTCGTCCAGTATTTCGCGCAGCAGTGTTTTTCTATCAAAATCGTCGACGGGCTTCAATGGCCTGTCGCTGAAGGCATCGCTGTTGTTCTGGATAACATTATTACAAAAGGCATGGAAGGTGCCTATGTTTACCCGGTGTGCATCGGGGCCTATCACCTGCAGCAGCCTGCGCCGCATCGAGTTGGTGGCCTCGTCGGTATAGGTAAGGCAGAGTATCTCGTTGGGCTGCACCTGTGCCTCGCTGCGCAGCAGGTTGGCTATGCGCATGCTCAGCACCTCGGTTTTACCCGTACCGGGGCCGGCTATTACCATCACGGGGCCATATATGGCATTTACTGCTTCCTGCTGTTGCCGGTTCAGTTTGCTGTACCGCTCCAGGAAGGCTGCTTCATTCACTGACATAGTGAGTGAAGATACAAAGCTTCATGAATACCCGCTATCCCTTATTTTTGTACACATGAAAACTTTGTACACCATATTAATCATGCTTTGCCTGCTACCGGCTTTTGACTGTGCTGCACAAAAAGCTGGCAAGGCAAAATCATATACGGACAATCCTGCAATACCTTCTTTTGAAATACTGCTGAAAGACGGCACAGTATTCAATACAGACAGCATACCCGCCGGGCAACCGGTAGTAATGATATTCTTCAGTACCGACTGCAGCAAATGCCGCATGTTTGTAAGAGAATTACAAAGCAACTACGCACCGCTTAGAGATACGCGCATCTACATGGCTACGCCTATGTCTATGGATGGCGCACTCATCTTCGCACACGATGTGGGATTGGATTTTTTCAAAAACATCACCTGGGGTGTAGACCACAAAAATTTCGTGAAACCCTATTACGATATTGCCACGCTACCTGCCGCGGTAGTGTACGATAGCAATAAGCAATTCGTGCAACGCTTCAACGGAAATTTTACCGCGGCGGAAGTAATCAAGGCTGTGGAAAGCGTAAAATAACTTACTTCTTCTTCAGCAACGCGCTCATAGGGT
>JACFNS010000488.1 GCA_019454705.1 Taibaiella sp.
ATGTTTTTACGAAGACCTTTTCAACTTGCACGAATGGGCCCAGGAGATAATATCTGAGAATGATTTACCGGAGCTTCCAACAAAAGCTTTTGTTTTCTGGATGCATCAAGGGTATATGTTTACATATTTTATAGCTAATGGTGACCCAAATCCCAAAGTATATTTCTATACAGAAGGAAAAGAAATGAATGATTTTGTACTAAAGTGTGATTCGCTAATTGATTTTTACAATCAACAGTTAGATGTTAGCGGCATTAAACATTGATTTAAATTATATCCCCTGGTTTAAGTTTGCAACTTAAATCCCAAATGAAAGCAAGACTGTGTCTGGAAGGAGCATTCCTAAGCTGATGACATTTCCCTTTGTTCTTGATTGTTGCTGCAACAATCAAGAACTTATTCGGAGTACTGACATAATTAGCGTATATTTGCTATAATAAAATCACCACCATGCCCCCTCCAATCACAGACCCACTACAATACATAAACAGAACTACTATACAGCCACGTCCGCAAAGCGTGGCTTTTTCTTATTTGTTAACTCACGAGAGAATATGTGCAGAGTTAGCAAAAGTCAACAAACCGCTTATAAATATTTCACTATCAACCACTTGCAAAACCACGATATTGCAGTTAGTTAAACCTGCAATATCCGTGGTTAACAAAATAAACCCCCTTTTAAACCTTTTCTGCTTTGCTGGTGGAGGGGCTGAACTATATCTTTTCAGCCTGATGATAATTAATGATATACATATAGGGGTATTGGGCGGCGGCCAGTTGGGCGGTATGCTCATTCGCCACGCTATAGATTTCGGGATATATATCAAGATACTGGACAGCAGCCCCGAGGCTACCTGCGCCCGCTATACCAACAACTTTGTATTGGGCGACACACTGGATTATGATGCGGTTATGGCCTTTGGTAAAGGATTGGATATCATTACCATAGAGAAAGAAGCTGTAAACGTAGATGCGCTGGAAGAGTTGGCGAAGCAGGGCGTCCAGGTACACCCCAGCCCGGCGGTCATCCGCATAGTGCAGGATAAATACAGCCAAAAGGACTTCCTGCTGCAGAACAACATACCCGTATCCCCCGGTATATTAATCAAAGACAAAAAGGAATTAAACAAATATAAAGACCGTCTGCCGGCGGTATTAAAGCTTTGCCGCGATGGCTACGATGGCAAGGGAGTAATGATGTTAAAGACAGAGGCCGATTTCGACAAGGCTTTTGACGCCCCATGCGTGCTGGAAGACCTGGTGGCTATACGCAAAGAGCTGGCGGTAATTGTATCGAGGAACGCACAGGGCGAGATAAAATGCTACGACCCGGTGGAAATGGTGTTCAACAAACAACTGAACCTGCTGGACTACCAACTGGCCCCGGCGGAGATAACCGACCGTAATGCGGCACAGGCTAAAGACCTGGCCATCCGCACTGCCGAGGCTCTGAGCCTGGTGGGTATAATGGCAGTAGAAATGTTCCTGACTATAGACGACGAGATACTGGTGAACGAGCTGGCTCCCCGTCCGCACAACAGCGGCCACCATACTATCGAGGCATGCGTTACATCGCAATACGAGCAGTTGTTGCGCGCCATTATGGGTATGCCCCCCGGCGATACAACGGCGCATAAAAAGTCCGTAATGATTAATATCTTAGAGCCTGCCGAGGGTAACAAGGGCCAGCTCGACCGCACTTTTAAGGCGGTGCTGGACACTAAGGATGCACACCTGCACTGGTATGGCAAAAAGAACAGCAGAGAAGGTAGGAAAGTGGGGCATATTACCGTAAACGGCGACAGTATTTCAGAAGCGGTTTCTAAGGCGGAAGCCATCAGGAACCATGCAAAATAAAAGGATATGAGCAAACCTGTAGTAAGTATCATAATGGGCAGCAGTTCTGACAAGGACGTGATGAGCGCTGCAGCAGAAGTATTGAAGAAGTTCGGAGTTCCCTACGAGTTCATGGTGG
>JACFNS010000489.1 GCA_019454705.1 Taibaiella sp.
TACCTGCCGAAGGTAGGACAGCAGATAAATAAGGCCAAAGGTTTGTTTAACGAGGCTATTAAAAAGCACAGGTACGACGGTAAGTATTACTATTGCTATTGCACCAAGAGCTCGCATTTCTCCTTTATGGTAGAGGAAACGCTGAAACATAACGTGCACCTCGAAACCTCTTTTGCTTATGACATAGAAATCATCAAGCAACTGTATAAGCGTAGGAAAATCAACAAGGAAACCTTTATTATTTGCAACGGATATAAGACTAAGCCATATACCCGCGCCATATCACGCCTGATAAACGAGGGCTTCAAAAATGTAATCCCTGTACTTGATAATAAAGAGGAGTTTGACGATTATAAAAAAATGATACGTGCCAAAGACCCTGTGAATATCGGCATCAGGCTGGCTACGGAGGAAGAACCGACTTTTGATTTCTATACATCGAGGCTGGGCATACAGAAGAAGGAAGTGCTGGAGTTTTATGTAGATAAGATAAAAGGCAATGATAAGTTCAGGCTGAAGATGCTGCACTTCTTCATGAACAAGGGTATAAAAGACGATATCTATTACTGGAGCGAACTTAATAAGGCCATTAACCTGTATTGCCAGCTCAAGAAGATTTGCCCCGAACTGGACGGGTTGAACATAGGTGGAGGCTTCCCCATCAAACACTCGCTGGGATTTGACTATGACTATAAATACATGGTCAACGAGATAATTTCGAACATCAAGAGCGTATGCAAGCGCAATAAGGTAGATGTGCCGGATATATATACAGAGTTTGGCTCGTACACAGTAGGCGAGAGCGGCGCGGTGATATACAGCGCCCTGGGCGAAAAGATGCAGAACGACCGCGAGATATGGTATATGATAGATAGCTCGTTCATCACCACGCTGCCCGATACATGGGGCATAGGCGAAAAGTTTCTGCTGCTGCCCATCAACAAATGGGATAACGAATACCAGGAAGTGCACCTGGGTGGCCTTACCTGCGATAGCCACGATTTCTATACTTCTGAAGAACATATCAATGCGGTGTTCCTACCCAAGACGGATAAGGCTAAAGGGGCTGAACCTTTATACATCGGCTTCTTTCATACGGGCGCTTACCAGGACCAACTGGCGGGCTATGGCGGTATCAAACATTGTATGATACCATCGCCCAAGCACGTAGTGGTAGAGCAGGACAAGAACGGTAATATGGTGGACTGGCTCTATGCCAAAGAGCAAAGCGCACAGAGTATGCTGAAACTGCTCGGGTACACTAAGTAAGTAGTTAGGGGTTAATAGTTAGTATCTATTTGCTTTTGGCTTTTTTTCCTCGTTTGGTTACTTCTTTCAGGCGGTTATCTTCTACCCGCCAATAGCCATATACCTTTGTTTCTGTGTATTTGCGGATGGAGATGCCTGTCTTCTCAGCAATGTACCAGCATAGCTCATAGCCAAAATCCCGGTTTTCGGTGCTGACATTCGCATATGAAATCAAATCCATGTACCGGAGTATGGTTGTACGTATCACTGCAACTGTGGGCGGCTTTTTGGCAAGGTACAGCCTGATGAGTTCCGTGCAGCAATCTTCTAACAGGCCGATGATAATTTCCTGCTCTTTTTCAGGAGTGGTATCTACTCCCGGCACTATCTTGCCGAACGTGTGGTATTTGTCTACCCATCGTATCTTCCGCAGCTGTTCAATGATAGCCGTATTATCCGTGCCGTTCTGTTTAGCCAATATGTACTTTACGATTGATGAATGGAATACCGGCGGTTGAGCAGGCCGAGGTTGAATAAAGCTATGATGATATACTCCTTCAGTTCATACAACAGGCGTTTGGCCAGTGGAAAACCTTTAGGGAAAGGGGCAGGTATAATTGTCACATTTTTTATATGCCTGCTGAAAAACGTCTCGGCCCTCATGCGATGAAAACTTGAAGTGACCACAATGGCATGTACATATCCTTTTTGGT
>JACFNS010000490.1 GCA_019454705.1 Taibaiella sp.
AATGTATGCCCCGGATGTTTTAGGTATTGCTGCGTTATGCTCTACTAATTTAGTGTTGGTAGAATTGAATTCGTGAACCATTGTGCCAAGATTGCTATATGTTCCTGTTGCTGTATTGTCCGATCCTTTCAATGCTGTAAATTGGAATCCGAAATCGTCCAAACCGGCAGTAAGATATCCACCTGTAATAGTTACAGTATATGTTTCGCCTGCAATATATGACGTAACAGGAAGGCTGCCCGTACCTGCTGATTTCAGACGTACAATTATAGCACCGGTAGTTGTGCCCCCTCCACCAGAATGACACCCTGTACAGTTACCAGACGACCCCGGGCTACCTGTCATATTTCCTGTGCCGTTATGTGCCGGGCCTCCCGAATAGCTACTGATGGTCAAATAAATAATCGCCGTAGTGGCTGTAATAAGTAGAGATTTTTTCTTCATACGCAGTTTGTTTTGGTTAATGTTCTGTTACCTGTTTTCCAATTATCTTTGCCCTTTATGGGACAAAAGAAACTGGTTCGCTTTGCAGCTATAAGTAAATATAATAATGTTTTACAATATCCACAAGGCATGAAGGGTAACTGGAGGGATTATTTTCATAATAATAACCCCATTACATTGGAACTGGCGTGTGGCAAAGGCGAATACAGCGTAGGGTTAGGCAGGGAACACAAAGACAAGAACTATATAGGTGTAGATATTAAAGGCAACAGGATATACATAGGCGCTAAAAAGGCATTGGAAGAAGGATTGGATAATGTAGCATTCCTGCGTACTCATATACTGCAGATTGAAGACTATTTTGAGCAAGGCGAAGTAGAGGCGATATGGATTATCTTTCCTGACCCTTTCCTGCGCGAATCGCGCGAAAAGAACAGGCTGACACATCCCCGTTTCCTGTACCGTTACCAACGCATTTTGAAACCCGGCGGCATCATCAACCTGAAAACAGACTCAAAAGAACTATACGACTATACACTGGATATGATAGCCGAAACAGGATGCAACATTGTGGAGAACATAGCTGATATATACGGTAAAGGCAAAGCAACCGGCCCGCTCGCAATACAAACCCATTATGAGGGTATGCACCGGGCAGAGGGGCGGACTATTTATTATCTGGCCTTTACGCTGCCTGAGAACGAAATTGATATAGCAGAACGATACAAAACACACAAAGCACTTGGAGCAGGGGATTGATTTTTATATCAATGAAGACGGGCTGCTGGTATTTACCGAGACTTATCACCTGCAACGGGGCTACTGCTGCGGCAGGGGTTGCAGGCATTGCCCTTACGATTATGAAAACGTACCTGAAGTCAAGAGGGCTATGTTATTAGCCACCAGGAAACAAAAAGATGAAAACAACCAACGATAAAGAAAGCATCTACGAAGCGATTTTTGACGTGGTACGCATGGTGCCCAAAGGCAGGGTAACTACCTATGGTGCAGTTGCGGCAGCGATTGGCGCAAAATCAGGCGCACGGTTGGTTGGTTATGCCATGAACCTGAGTACAAATGTAAAACCCAAAGTACCCGCACACAGAGTTTTAAACCGAAATGGTATGCTCACGGGTAAGCACCATTTTTCTCCACCCGAAAAAATGCAGCAGTTGCTGGAAAAAGAAGGTGTGAAGGTAGAAAATGATACTGTTGTAAAATTTTCAGAACTCTTTTGGGATCCGATGATTGAACTATTGAAGTAAGTTTCGTGTTATAAAGCCAGTAACTAAATAGCAATATGGCTTCATATAACAAACTCACTCTATTCTTATTATCCTTTGTCATCCTCACTTCCTGCCGCACCCGTATAGACACGGAAGAATTTTCAGACCAGGTACAGACTGTACTGACAAAAAGCAATAAAAAAATAACGCCGGGAAATATTCAAGGTACCCTATATGATGCCTACAGTAAGAATTCTTTCGCACCAATATGGACGGATGAAAA
>JACFNS010000491.1 GCA_019454705.1 Taibaiella sp.
CCTGATGGTTGCCGGAACGGACAATGGATTGTAAGTACCGAGTTTCTCAATGAACCTACCATCACGTGGAGCTGCAGTGTCAGCTACGACGATGAAGTAGAACGGGCGCTTCTTAGAGCCGTGACGTTGGAGACGAATTTTTACCGCCATTAATAATAGAAATTATTCTGGTTTACAATAAATTTAGGCTGCAAAGTTAATGCATAAAAAATCTATTACCAAACAGATATTTTTGCCTTTATACATCAGAATATAAAATATTGATTTGCAGTTATTTATTCTGTTTTCGCAGATTCCTTTTTTCTTCCAGGCAAATAGATATTAAAGCCAATACCTAAGCTTGGTCGAAATTGGGCTAAATTATTATTAATGCCATTTATTCCAGTGCTGTAATTCACTTTGAATAATCCTTCAATACTTACATTCTGTGTGATGAAGTATGCCAGACCTGCACCGCCCCCTGCATGTAATGCATTGTTTGTCAATTTTACATTATTAACCTTATCAGAATAAGTATAGCCGTTGTACCCCGCACTAACTTCCGTAAAGAGGTATGCTTTTTTTGCAACCATGCCCTCTTTTTTAGAGAAATAGTACCGCAGGAAAGGCGAAACACCATAATTAAACCCATGGGCTTTTTTCGAATTGGCGTGATATCCAAGCCCTACACCTGTACCTATCGCAAGCCTGTTAGTAAAAAAATAACCTGCTGAAGGAACAATGTGAATATCAAAATGACTTTTGACACCGGGATCAACATAGCCGCTCAACCCGGCGATATTCGCCCCTACCATCCAATCTCCTTTACGGGGCTGGGCGTGGGCAACAGTGGCGGTGATAGCAGGAACAACTGCAATGAGTAACAGTAGCTTTTTCATAAAAATTTTGGTTATAAAGGTTAAATAATCGCACTAACTTATACAACCAAAAGTTAAGGCCATGCCAATTGCCTCATAATGAAATGCTAATACTACCTGCCAAAGGGCATCTTCATTCCACCGCCCGGGGGCATCATGCCTTTCATCTTGTTCATCTGCCCCATCATCTGGCGCATCTGGTCAAACTGTTTCATGAAGGCGTTTACCTCGCTGATGTCTTTACCAGCCCCCTTGGCTATACGCTTGCGGCGGTTGGTATCTATCGCATCAGGATTATTACGCTCGTAGGGGGTCATAGAATTAATCATTGCTTCGATACCCTTAAAGGCATCGTCTGATATGTCAATATCTTTAATAGCCTTGCCTACTCCGGGTATCATAGCCAGCAGGTCTTTGATGTTACCCATCTTCTTTATCTGCTGTAGCTGCTGTTTGAAGTCTTCAAAATCAAACTTGTTGGCACGGATTTTCTTTTCCAGTTTCTTAGCCTCTGCCTCGTCAAACTGTGCCTGGGCGCGCTCTACCAGTGTAGTGATATCACCCATACCCAATATACGCTGCGCCATACGGTCCGGGTAAAACACATCCAGCGTATCGAGCTTCTCACCCATGCTCACAAATTTGATGGGCTTATCCACCGTGTATTTGATAGATAGGGCGGCACCACCACGGGTGTCACCGTCCAACTTGGTGAGCACTACGCCTGTAAAGTCCAGCCTGTCGTTGAAGGCTTTGGCAGTGTTCACTGCGTCCTGGCCCGTCATACTGTCCACTACAAACAGTATCTCATGCGGGTTGACGGCGGCTTTTACATTTGCCACTTCGGTCATCATAGCCTCGTCCACAGCCAGGCGGCCGGCGGTATCTATTATCACTACGCTGTTACCGTTCTTTTTGGCATGCGCCAGCGCATTGGTTACTATCGATACTACATCCTTGTTTTCGGGCTCGCTGTACACGGGCACTTTTATCTGCTCTCCCAGTACATGCAACTGGTTGATGGCTGCAGGACGGTACACGTCACCAGCCACCAGCAAGGGGTTCCTCCCCTTCTTGCTCT
>JACFNS010000492.1 GCA_019454705.1 Taibaiella sp.
ATATATTCCGGGTGAAGGCCACAACCTGCAGGAGCACAGTATCGTACTGATACGTGGCGGAAGGGTAAAAGACCTTCCGGGTGTACGTTACCACATCGTACGTGGTGCGCTGGATACTGCCGGTGTTAAAGACCGTAAGCAGAGCCGCTCTAAGTACGGTACCAAGCGTGAAAAAGCTAAGAAATAATTAAATAACAATAAGCTATTTATATAATATAATAACATGAGGAAGGCACAAGCTAAAAAAATCCCTCTGGCACCAGACCCCAGGTTCAACGACAAAATGGTTACCCGTTTTGTAAACTGCCTGATGTGGGGTGGTAACAAAAGCGTAGTTCTGAAAGCATTTTACGATGCTGTAGACAAAGTAAGCAGCATGACCGGCGAAGATGGTTATGAAGTGTGGAAAAAAGCGCTGACTAACGTAACTCCCGCAGTAGAAGTACGCAGCCGCCGTATAGGTGGTGCTACCTTCCAGATACCTGCAGAGGTGCGCCCCGATCGTAAAATATCACTGAGCATCAAATGGCTCATCCGTTACAGCCGCGAGCGCAACGGACGTACCATAGCCGACAAACTGGCCAACGAAATCGTTGCAGCTGCAAAAGGTGAAGGTGGTGCTTTCAAAAAGAAAGAAGATACACACCGTATGGCTGAAGCCAACAAGGCTTTCGCTCACTTCAGGGTGTAACAACCCCCAAACCCCCTAAAGGGGAGGTGTTTTAAAATATCAGAGGTTGCTTCGGCAGCCTCTTTTTTTGTTTGTACTAACTATATGCCACTAATCCATAATTACTAATATATACAAATGTGGATAACTTTTTTGTACAAATGTTTAATTTGTGCAAGTTTGTTCACTATATTTGTAAATAAATTAGTTTTAGCGAAAAATAGATAATTATATGGCAGCAGATGAAAAATTGAAGGTACTTAAGCTCGCTCTGGACAAGATCGAGAAGGATTATGGCAAGGGCTCTGTAATGATGTTGGGCGATAAACAAACAGTGAATATCGACACTATCAGCACAGGCTCTTTAGGATTGGATGTAGCGCTGGGCGTGGGTGGTTTTCCGCGTGGTCGTATAGTAGAGATATACGGGCCTGAATCTTCGGGTAAAACGACCATTGCTATACACACTATAGCCGAGGCGCAAAAGAAGGGCGGTATTTGTGCTATTATAGATGCTGAACACGCTTTTGACGCCAGCTATGCCCGCAAGCTGGGGGTAGATGTAGATAATCTCATTATTTCTCAACCTGACTACGGAGAGCAGGCCCTGGAGATAGCTGACAGATTGATTTCTTCCGGCGCGTTGGATGTGGTGGTAATTGACTCGGTAGCCGCACTGGTGCCCAAGGGCGAACTGGAAGGGGAGATGGGGGATAGCAAGATGGGCCTGCAGGCCAGGCTTATGAGCCAGGCTTTGCGTAAGCTTACGGCAACTATCAGCCGTACGGGCTGTACCTGTATCTTCATCAACCAGCTCAGGGAGAAAATCGGTGTTATGTTCGGCAACCCCGAAACAACAACCGGCGGTAACGCGTTGAAATTCTATGCTTCCGTACGTTTGGACATACGCCGTATCAGCCAGATAAAAGATGGTGATGTAGCCAGTGGTAACCGTACAAAGGTAAAAGTGGTGAAGAACAAAGTAGCACCGCCCTTCCGTACCGTTGAGTTTGATATTATATTCGGCCAGGGTATAAGCAAGGTTGGCGAGGTGATAGATATGGGTGTGGACCTGGGCATACTTAATAAGAGTGGTTCATGGTTCAGCTATGGCGATGCCAAAATAGGCCAGGGCCGTGAAGCTGTAAAGCAATTCATGCTGGACAATCCTGAAATGATGCAGGAGGTAGAAGATAAAATACGGGTGCAATTACAGCAGCCTGCTGAATAAGGTATTCTAAACTGGAAAC
>JACFNS010000493.1 GCA_019454705.1 Taibaiella sp.
GTCTTGAACCCAGCTCTATTTCATTTCCCCTGCGCAAAGTGTTTCAACGTGAAAAGAACGTACACGTAAGGATAACAAAGGTGGAAGCTGTGGATATGCAGCTGAACAAAGTGGTGACGGCTGATGGCGAAATTTCTTATGATTACCTCGTAATTGCCACCGGGTGTACTTCCAATTTTTTCGGAAACAAAAATATTGAACGGTATGCATTCCCTATGAAATCGACCACCGAAGCAATAGCGCTGCGCAACCGTATCCTGCTCAATTTTGAAGATGCATTAAACGCTAGCCCCGAAGAACTGGCGGGTATCATGAACATAGTAATAGTAGGAGGCGGCCCTACAGGGGTGGAACTTGCAGGTTCGCTGGCAGAAATGAAAACGCAAATACTGCCACGGGATTACCCGGATATGGATTTCAGCAAGCTGGGCGTGTACCTGTTGGAAGGTCAGGGCAACACACTGGCAGCAATGAGTGAAAAAGCACAAACTGCCTCACAGCATTACCTGGAGCAAATGGGTGTACAGGTGTGGACCAATACGATAGTTGCTGATTATGATGGTAAAGTGGTTCAAACAAAAGACGGCAGAACTATACAATCGCATACCCTGATATGGGCTGCAGGTGTGATGGGTAATGTGCCTGCGGGGATACCTCAAGGGATGATAGTAAGGGGTAACCGTATAAAAGTAGACCAGTACAACCGGCTGGAAGGTATGGATAATGTGTTTGCTGTAGGGGATATTGCCTATATGGAAAATGATGCATGGCCAAAGGGGCATCCACAGTTAGCTAATGTAGCCAACAACCAGGCTAAGAACCTTGCGGGTAATATGAAACGATTGTTAAACAACAAGCCGCTTAAACCGTTCGTGTATAAAAACCCCGGCACTATGGCTACCATTGGTAAACGTAAGGCCGTTGTTGATTTGCCTGCTTTCAGTTTCAAAGGTTTCTTTGCATGGTTGTTCTGGATGTTCCTGCACCTGATGCTGATACTCAGCGTGAAGAATAAGCTGATTATATTCATCAATTGGGCCATCAGCTATGTTACCAATGATACTACACTTCGCCTGATATTGTTGCCTACACGCAAACAGGTAGAGATGGTGGAGAAGGAGCAAGTATCTACCTGACATCAGGCCTCGTTTCTGCTGATATGACGCACCAGTGCGCGTTTGGCTATTGGCAATAGTGTTTCGTTTAGCGGTACTTCTAACGTAGATTCTATAAAATATACCGCAGGGTTAGGTAGGGTGCGTATCATATTTATAATCTGCCGTTTTATCTGTTCGTAGGTCACTGATATGTTTTTGGTAAAGCTGTCTATGTATTCCATCTTCATAGCTGTATAATTTGCTTCGCTGGCTTGCAGCATGCTGATGGTGTAGTTGTACGCTTTTACTTCATTGTTCTGCTTATAGCGCAGTAAAAGGTAACCTTCATTTTTATACAACGGCAATATACCCACAGGTTCTATATATAACTGTTGCTCCACCAGTTCATATATTTCAGTGCCGCTGCTGATTGTGCCTTTCATTTTGCCTATAGCGTAGTTGACTATATCTTCCAGTTCAGCCATTATATCTCCATCCTGCAGCATTTCTTTATACACCAGCTCCAGTTTTTCCATATTCACTTGGCTCAGTTCTTTTGGGAACTGGTTTTGCATCAGCCGCTTGTTTTTCTGAAAGTCAGCGAGGTTTCGATAATGAAAAATGATATCGGCCAACTGGGGATATAATTTGTTGGCGTTAAAGTATTTGTTTACTTCCTGCAGATAGGCCAGCAGTTTGTATTTCTGCAATTCAAAATCAATATAGCCATCCAGGAACCATGTTTCGCTGAGTGCCATAAGCTGCAATTTAATGTTATACTAAATATACAAAAAAATGGTATTCAGCAAGTGCTATAAGTG
>JACFNS010000494.1 GCA_019454705.1 Taibaiella sp.
TTTTTGATGCTGCATGACCGCAACAACTGCACTATGCTTTTCTTACATAATTACTACTTATTTGACGAAAATAAAATAAACTACTAATAGGATTATAAGCAATAATGAGTTGAAATTTAAATGTTTATTTGGAAATTTTCGGTATTGAATCATAATTATTAATTGTATCAAGGCAACTAAAATAGTGAAAAGCAGTACAGCTAATTTAATATAAATTAATATCATTATACCAATCCCCGACTGTCCGTCAGTTTGTGGTGTGTTCGTCTTTCCGTCCAAGTTATTTATTAACCAAACCACTGTTATCAGTAACAACACAGTTAAAGTGGTTATAAAATAATTATATACTTTCATCATCATCCAATCTAATTCGATATTCGTTGTTTTTCTGCTTTTTGAAGGATCGGTACAGTTACAAGAGCTCTAATTTTCCTGTTCTTCCATCCATCTGCTGAATTTATAAATTTATTAGCATCTGCCTCATTTAAAATGGATATACCTCTTCCTTTATTTGGTTGGGTGACTTTCCAAGCCTTATATTCAGCTAATATACCTATGAATTTTATTTGTCCTACAAAAGCAGCTATGGTTTCGCCTGAAATATCTTCTCTGTATGGCGCCTCTAAACCTAAATCCCTCGCGGACGCTCCATTCTGAACCGCCTGAATTCTGTAAAGCATCCTTCTGTCTGCCGCTAAAGTCCTTACATCTTCCACGTATCCTTGATATTGATTATCACCGGCTTCACGAGCATAATCCATGTCGTGAGCTTTAGCTATTGCATCAGCAATATCTATTGGCTGCCAGGAGAAATCATATGCGCCATTTGCATCAGTAATTGAACCCCCACCTGAATAGAGACCATGGGTTGAAGCACTTTGGATTATATTGTCTCTTGGTAAATCCCATCTTTCCTTAATTATATCGCCGCTTGCATTAATGTACAAATGTTGTATTCCTTCTCCCTTTGGCCCGTGCCCTCCCGCATTGTATCGACCTGCTGGTGTTCCTCCCATGGCAGACAACTGGTTGTCTTTCATCTTATAGTATACATAATCTTCAGTATGTATTACCTCTCCGTTACCAGCTACTATATGCGTTCGTTTTACGTATTCCAGTCCATCCATGTCAACCCCATCTATCGGTCTGTTGCTGGCAAACTGATATGGCGTTAACTCAGGGTACTTTGCTGCAATGGGATCCACACTCAAAAACCTCCCCAGTCTGTTATCATTGATACGCATTCCGTAATCCTGTGCACCGGGGGAGATGTCTTTATCATTTTCTTTTCCATTAAATCCATACCTGTATCGCTCACTGGTAAATTTCCTTCCAGGCATACTCATCCCAAACGGATAATAATCCTGTGCGCTTACGATATTCGCCGTATAGTAATCTATTAAGCCATTGTTATCCGCATCCATCCCAACTTTTTCATCACTCACGGTTGCCAGCACATTACCTAAATGATTACTTAATTCAAAGAACTTTTTATTTCTCTCAAATATACCAAAACCGCCGCTATTCCCACTGCCTAAATTTGTAGCAGCAGGCGGAGTAATGGTGAGGTCTTTATTCACATTATAGATGCCCAATCTGCTACTCCCGTACAAATGCAACTCGCTTTGGGTAAAATGCCCGCTGTTAACCTGGCTGTTCTGTTCGTAAATGCTCACCACATTCCCCTGCGCGTCTCGCACATAGGAGGTAGTATTGGTTGCACCCGCTTTGGTTACGGTTTTGCTTATCCTGTTACCCGCGGCATCGTAGCTGTAATTGATGGTAGTGCCATCTGATTTTTCAATGCTCTCTATCTTACCGTAAACCGTCCAGCTTATTTTGGTAATGCCTTCTTTGGTATCCTGTATTAAATTTCCAATGGCATCGTAGGCATAGT
>JACFNS010000495.1 GCA_019454705.1 Taibaiella sp.
CGTTCAGGTAGGCATACATCATCCTGTCGTCTTCAAATTTTACCTCCTGCTTGGTGGGGTGTACGTTTACATCCACACGGGCCGGGTCCACCTCCAGGAAGAGTACATAAAAAGGGAAAGATTCCTTTTCTATAAGCCCCTCGTAGGCATTGGTAACTGCGTGGTGCAGGTACGGGCTACGTATAAACCTGTTGTTGATAAAGAAAAACTGGTTGCCACGTGTGCGGGTAGCCGCCTCGGGCTTGCCTATAAAACCGCTGATGTTCAGGAACTCCGTCTGCTCCTCCACCGGTACCAGGTTTTTGTTGTAGGAGTTGCCCAACAGCTCTACCACCCTGGTCTTCAGGTTGCCCGCCGTCAGGTGAAACTGCTCTGCACCATTGTGGAACAGCCTGAAGGCAATGCCGGGGTGCGCCAACGCTACACGGGTAAATTCATCTATAATATGCCTGAACTCGGTGGTATTACTCTTAAGAAAATGCCTGCGTGCGGGTACGTTGAAAAACAGGTTTTTGACGCTGAGGCTGGTGCCCTGCGGGGTGGCGCAAGCCTCCTGTAGTTTTACCTCGGTACCTTCCACCACTATGCGGGTGCCTACCTCGGCATCTTTTTTCATGGTCTTCAGCTCTACCTGTGCTACGGCGGCAATAGACGCCAGCGCCTCGCCACGGAAACCCATGGTGCGTATGGAGAACAGGTCGTTGATATCCCTGATTTTGGAGGTGGCATGCCGCTCAAAGCTCATGCGGGCGTCGGTGGGGCTCATGCCGCAGCCGTTGTCTACTACCTGTATCAGCTCTTTGCCTGCGTCCTTTATTATCAGTTGTATATCCGTAGCGCCTGCATCCACGGCGTTTTCCAGCATCTCTTTAACAGCCGATGCAGGGCGCTGGATAACCTCGCCCGCCGCTATCTGGTTGGCTATATGGTCTGATAATAAATGTATTACGTCAGGCACGGGTACTGAAAATGATTTTGACAAAGGTAAGGGTTGCAGGGGTAACTGATCAATTAGGCAAAAGGTTAATATAGCAATTTATATTTAAAGTATAGTAAGTGTGTGTGATGACGTTTATCATCTTGTGTTGTGGAATAAATTAGGTGTATTTACTCTGTTTAATTCATTCAATGCAGGAATAATAAGGGGTATTGACATGTTCAATAACCTTAAGATTATTATATAACCAGCGTTAATAGCATCTTTAACCCCAGGTTAAAGCCTGATGGAATATCAGTTTAAATTCCGTAACTTGAAGTATGCACAATGGGCAACTTATTATAGAAAAGCTTAAAAATGCCAAAACATCCTTAAAAAGGCGTTATGGTGTGACGGAAGTTGCTCTGTTTGGCCCGTACAGCAAGGGCGAGGAGCAGGCCGACAGCTATGTAGATTTGCTCATTAACTTCGACAAGGCCCCCGGTATCCGTTTTACCGACCTGGAAGACGAACTGGAACAGTTGCTGGAAAAAAAAGTAGATGTAACCCTGCGCAAGGGGATAGAGCTGCAATACTATAAATCGATTAAGAAAGAGCTGATTTATATCTGAGCTCACAGAAATTCACCGCTTATTATCAGCCCTTTACCGACTTTTCACTCCGCTTAGATGAAACTTTGTTCTGTCATAGAAATGTCTGCTGTACATTTGCGGCATATTTATAATACGGTATATGAAGTTTTCTCTGCAGGCGGGGTTTATTACAATAGTATTATTACTAAATGGTATGCTGGCCGTGGCGCAAAGCACAATCAGCGGCAAGGTGGTTACGTATAGCGGCAAACCCATACCGGGTGCCAATGTGTACCTGCTGAATACCATTGACGGTGCTACGACAGACAGCAATGGGGTATTCAGTTTTACAACAGAAGAAAAAGGTGCACAAACAATAGTGGC
>JACFNS010000009.1 GCA_019454705.1 Taibaiella sp.
CCCATCCCGAATGGCTCGGGATAGGCGGCGGGATTTACATAAATTAATTTGAATTTACTACAACCCCGAAATGGCCGGGACTACCATAGCAAATATACGTCATTTATTTTATAAAATCAAAAAAATAATTATACCTATAATATTGTAAAGTATTGACAGCCCACTCCTGCTGCGTATATTTATTACATGAACACATCGCTGCCGCAAAACATAGACGAAGTAATAACCGAACTGGAGGTAATACTGAACGATTGCAACCGGACCGGTAGCAGGGCGGGATACTTTGCGGCACTTTACCATAAAGTAACCTGCGAAGTAAAGGAGGGTATATTGCACAACCGCTTTGAAGACGGGGCGCGTATGGAACGATTAGACATACTGTTTGCTAACCGGTATATAGCGGCCTACAGGCAATGGCGGAATGGCGAAGCGCCTACCGACAGCTGGAGGGTGGCTTTTGAAGCAACCGAAAGGCGAGACACACTGCTGTTGCAGCACCTGTTGCTGGGCATCAACGCGCATATCAACCTGGACCTGGGCATAGCCACAGTAGAAACTATGGAGGGACAGACGCTAAGCGGAATGCTGGGTGATTTCAACAGTATCAATGTTATTCTCTCCGCCATGTCTTACGGAGTAATGAATGATATCAGCCGTATGTCTCCCCTGATGTCGATACTGGGTTTTCATGCTTCCCGGGGTAACTCGATACTGGTACAATTTACCATCAACAATGCCAGGGATGGGGCATGGATGTTTGCCAACGAACTTGCTGCCAAGAAGGGCGATGCCTACAGTGCCTGCATAACACAGCGCGATAAAACCATAGCAGAGCTGGCCAATGGGCTGGCTCGGCCGGGAGGTATACTGAGGTTCACCACCTGGCTGATACACTTGTTTGAATGGAAGAACCCGGTAAAAATCATCCACGAACTGCGTTACTACCGTAAAGCTTATATAAAGGTGGGGAAATGAAGATTATTACTGTGTCAATATGTATATAATACAAGAAACGGGCTGAATTTGCAGCCCGTTTCTGTTTGTCAGCCTTGTTTTGTATTTATTTTATAATGCTGATACGTTCAACGCCCAATGCCCCGTCTGCAGAAGTAAGCAGGACAACATAAGTACCCGCGGGCAGGTTCTGCTGCAATATTATTGTACTATTTGCCGGTACATTACCCACGGCTACCTGCTGTCCTGTAATGTTCAGCAACTGGTAGGTTAATTCTTTGTGTGTGCCATCCACTTTTACAGTAAAAGAGCCATCAGCAACCGGGTTGGGATAGATGCTGATACCATGCAACTTGAGTTCATCAACAGATGTAGGCTTAAGGCGCTGGCTGTGTGTAATAATTTCTATTGGTTTTGTGAATGCAGCATCCTGATATTCAATTTCCAGTAAACCCCTATACTCACCAGCCCGGTAATACTTGCGATCATAGGTTGTTATCTGCTGCCCTTGTGTAAGCCCGAAAGCTGCAAGCAAGGTTGGAGGTGCCGGCATACCCCCTAAAAAGAAACTGTCTGAAACAGTCTCAATCCTGTTTATCGCCAATACATCCATATAGCCGGCAGGGTTTCCGTTCCTGTCATTAACCCTCATCTTGCCCCAGCCTGTTACTTCAAAGTTTGTTGTTCTGCGGGTCTTCCTTTGGCCGGGGGTGTTGTTGAGCCCGGCAGATGTTACCGTCAGTATAAAGTTCGTGCTGAATGTTATGTCATCCGTCCATTTAGTACCCATAGTGCAGGGATATTTTACATCATGTTCGGGCATGTTGTAGGTAATATCCTGTGTCACAAATATCAGAGAGTCGGCATTGTCGCCGGTTAACGCCGCCAATGGTAATGCCTGGCGGTCAATATGTTCACCCAGGTACACTATTCCATTGGTATTGACATCGCACATGGCATCAAAATCATAGCGCATGCCGGGTGTAACTATATATTGTCTTGGTATGATAAACGTTGCCGTGGGGAAAGCTGATGAACTGGCTGCTTTGTTGTAATTGTATGTGTAGATATTAGAGTCAGTTGCCAGGGTCATGTCCCATGTAGCATTTGCTTTCGGAGATACATCAGGCAGGGTATTGAGCTTAACCCTGTTGAAAGTATCAGGTATCTGGCATTGCGCATCTGTAGGAGCGTTGGTACTGTTGAGTGTGATTTGTGCCTGCACGTAAAACGGCAAAATGTAAACTGCAAGCAATAGTAATGTTTTTTTCATACTTTAAAGTTTTCAACAATGTTACAGGTTGGTTTTTGCAGCTAATAAACTGATGGGGTGAACAACAGATGTTTGTGGGTGAGTGTTTTCTTTACTGATAAGTCAACCTATACTTTTACGAAATGATTTTTTCATAGCAGATTTATAAGGCTATTAATGATGATATTGAGAAGCATACTGATTTTGCTGATAAGCATACTGATGCCTATACCCTGTATTTCGCAGGCACAGACATCAGACGTTTATATTGCGAAGCTGGCAACATCAAAAAACACACAAGACAGCATCGGCAATTATGTAAATGCTGCAAGCCAATCTATGCGCGAGGGTAAGGCGGAATCTTCAATACATTATGCAAGGATAGCTTTACAACTAAGCAGGAAAGCCAAAGACCTGACAGGTGCGGCAAACAGCCTTGCGCATATTGCCAACTATTTTCACAACATCAACAAATTAGATTCGGCTAAGCATTACGCACTTGCGTCCAATAGGGCATATGACAAGTCGGGCGAAAAAGGTATCTATTACACATATAACCTGAACACAATAGCCGGTTATTACCTGGGCGCGGGAGATGCGAAATCTGCACTAAAGTATGCACACCAACAAATGGATGCTGCTGTAGAATTAAAAGATACCATCAGTATATCAAATTCGTACACCATGTTGTGCGCGATATATGAAATGCTGGATGACCGCAAAAACAGCATCAGGTATGCTGAAAAAGCTGTAGAGATAAACAGGATGGTAGGGTCTGGTTTTAACCTGACAGTAGTACTGTCGAACCTGGCCTTGTTGTACATGGATGAACAACAATATGCAAAAGCAATGCCATTGCTGCATGAGTCGGCAGCAGTGGCCAATAAAGGGAGCGTGCTAAAAGACAGAGGTACAGCAAATATGCTGATAGGTGAATGCCATACACAGCTCGGCAATTATGATTCAGCTATTTATTACCTGGAACACTCGAAACAAGATATACTGGCTATCAATAACCCGGAATCGAAAGTGAAATTGTGGACGTTATTTTCGAGCTCGTACGCACAGCAGAAAAAGTATAATGCCGCTATTCCTTATATAGATAGCAGTATAGCGATACTAAAAGAAACCAAACAGCTGAAACCGTATGAAATAGCAGTGAAGCTGAAATCGGAATACATGGCCAAAGCCGGGAGATATGAAGAAGCTTACAAGCTGCTGAAAGAGAGCCGCAGTATTAATGACAGCATTACAAATACTGAAGTACAGGAAGCCGTAGCCGAGCTGAAAGAAAAATACGAATCGGAAAAGAAAGACCAGCGCATTGCACAGCAAAAGCAGAACAACCGCCTGTTGGCAGCGGGGCTGCTGGTAGTGGTATTGCTGGCAGGCTTGATATTGGCACAATACATAAGGCAGCGGGCCGCTAATGCTACCATACAGCGGCAGAGCGACAAACTGACCCTGCTGATGAAAGAACTGCACCACCGGGTAAAGAACAACCTGCAAATCATATCCAGCCTGTTGAGCCTCCAATCGTTCAGGATAAAGGACGAAAAAGCATCGAGAGCTGTGCGTGAGGGGCAACAGCGCATAGAGGCTATGAGCCTGATACACCAACGGCTGTACACCCGCGATAACATTACGGAGATAAACATCAGGGAATACATCAGCGACCTGGTGGACAGTCTGCAAAGTGCGTACGGCTTTGACAATGATAAGATGAGTACCAGGCTGGATATAGCGGACGAACTGATGAATGTGGACCAGGCTATACCATTGAGCCTGATAGTAAACGAGTTGGTGACTAATGCGTTTAAATACGCTTATGAAGATAATAACGCACCCGAACTTACTATTACACTAAAGAGAAAGGATGGTAACATAATACTGCTGGTGGCTGACAATGGCAAAGGCGTAAATATTGAAGAATGGACGGATAAAGAGGGCTCATTTGGCAAAGAACTGATACAGACATTTGTAAAGCAATTGAATGGTTACCTGGACATTGCTGTTAACAAAGGCAGTCAATTCACCTTGTCTATCCCTTACGCAACTTAAGAATAATGGAGACTTTCAAAATACAGATAGTAGAAGATGAACTGCTGGTGGCAAGAGACCTGGCGGAAAGGCTGAAACAGTCTGGCTACGAGGTGGTGCACATCAGCGATAATATGGATGAGGCGATAACGGCCTTTAAAAAACATATGCCTGACCTGGTGCTGCTGGATATAACCATCAGTGGCAACAAAACCGGAATAGATATTGCACATGCTATTACAGAAATACAGCCGACACCATTTATATACATTACTGCCCATGCAGACGCATTGACAGTAAACAAGGTCAAGAATACATTCCCCGCAGCCTATGTTATTAAACCATTTACCACCAATTCATTACTGGTATCAATAGAACTTGCGCTGCACAATTTTGCCTACCGCAATGACGGAACGGAAGAAAATATTGAGGTGCATGACACTAATATCTACCTGAAACAGAACCATGTTTATATCAAAGACGGGTATAAGTTTATTAAACTATTGTTGAATGATATACTCTACCTGAATGCAGAGGATAATTATGTGAAAATTGTTACAGAAAATAAGTCATACATGGTTCGTAATACACTAACTAAGATTACGGATATACTACAGAGAAACTTTTTTGTACGCATACACCGCTCCTGGTGTATCAATACCAATCATATTGATTCGTTTACTGAAAACGAGGTGGTAATAAAAGGTGTCCCCATACCCATCGGCAGGAACTACAAGGATGAGCTGATGAATATTTTTAAGTTCAGATGAGTCAGGAATTGTAAAAGAATTTCCCGGTTAACAAGCAGAGGTATTTATTATTTTTGCTGGAAATACACAAAGCTATGAGGGTACTACTACAGGTTTTGAGCGCCGTTTTGTTGCTGTGCATCAGCACTGCCGTTTATGCCCAGGATTTTAAAGGGCAGCAAAAGAAGCAGGAGAAGCTGATAAAAGCTACATATAAGCAAAAGAAGATAACGGAACTGGAATATAATAAGCTTATGCGCGAGCAGGAAATCATCAAGCAGACGATGGATGAATACGCCGCTGACGATGTATGGACATCTAAAGAAAAAAACGCCATACACGCAAAGCTGGAACGTGCTGAAAAAAGGCTGAAAAAGTATAAAACGAATAACGAGATATACTAAGGCCGGCACAGACATAGCAAAACCTCAAAGGGGATTTTCGATAACAATTGCCCATATTTGCACCATGATGAACTGGGCGAATTTGTACAGTGCGGTGCGTACAGGCGACGATAACAGAAAGAAAGCCGCCAAAGACCATGTACGCACTTCTTTTCAGCGCGACTACGACCGTATTATTTTTTCGTCCGCCTTTCGCCGGTTGCAGAATAAGACACAGGTATTTCCCCTGCCGGGGGCGGTGTTTGTACACAACAGGCTGACGCACAGCCTGGAAGTGGCATCTGTTGGCCGCTCGCTGGGCAAGCATGTGGGCGATGTGATAGCAGATAAATACAGTAATGAGAGCGAAGGGTTCAGGGACTTTTACCGTTACGAATTACCATCGGTAATAGCGGCAGCTTGCCTGGCGCATGATATTGGCAACCCACCTTTCGGACATTCAGGCGAGGATGCGATACGCACCTATTTTTCGGGGCTGGAGGGCGAGGCGAAAAATATTATTCATAGTGAACTGTCAACTGCTCAGTTGAAAGACCTGCAATTATTTGAGGGCAACTCCAACGCACTGCGCGTGCTCACGCATAACTTCAATAACCAGTCGGAAGGGGGATATAAGCTTACCTATACCACGCTGGCATCGATTGTTAAATACCCCTGTGGTTCGGCAGATGGTTTTAATAAGAAGACAGGGCTGATAGCTACTAAAAAATCAGGCTTCTTCACAGGTGAATACGATACATGGCTGTCCATAGCATCTGAACTTGACATTCCTAAAAAAGATGGTTATGAAACGGTACATGCACGACACCCCTTTGTGTACCTGACGGAAGCTGCCGATGATATCTGCTACCGCATTATAGATATGGAAGATGCGCACAGGCTGGGCATAGTGAGTATAGATAAGATAAAAGAGCTGTTCCTGCCTTTCTTTGAAAACTCAGGCACCTACCTGACATGGGAGTATGTACTGGGCATGCTGTATAAAATGAGCGACCCCAACAGGCAGGTGGAATATATACGCGCCGTATGGATAGGCCTGATGACCGAAAAACTGGCAAACGCATTTATTGATAATGAAGCCGCGCTATTGCAAGGCACACTGGAACAAGACCTGCTGAAATGCCTGCCCGAAAGAGAACAGGACCTGATAAAAGCCATCAATGATTTTTCGTTCCGGTATATATACAATTACAAATCGGTAGTGGAAATAGAACTGGCGGGCTACAATGTAATAGGCGGGTTGCTGAAAGAGTTTGTACATGCGGTACTGCACCCCAACGAAAGCAAATCTTTCAAGATGCTGCAACTAGTCTCTAAGCAGTTCCCGATAAGCGGGGACAGGAAAAACCTGTTCAGCGATATACAATCGGTAGTAGATTTTATCTCCGGCATGACAGACCTGTATGCCATAGATGTGTATAGAAAGATAACCGGCATCACCATACCCGAAATAAGATAAGATGCACCCAAAGGATTTAAAGATAGAAGATTATACATACGCACTGCCGGATGAGCGTATTGCCAAATACCCGTTGGAGGAACGTGATGCGTCGAAACTGCTGGTATATAACAAAGAGGAATTGCAGGAAGATGGGTACAGGAATATAGCACAACATATTCCCGAAGGGACATTAATGGTGTTCAACCGTACCAAAGTGGTGCAGGCAAGACTGTTATTTAAAAAAGAAACAGGTGGTGTTATAGAAGTGTTCTGCTTAGAGCCACACGAGCAGTACAGCGATGTGCAAACCGCCATGCTGCAAACGCACAAGGTATTGTGGAAGTGCATTGTAGGCGGGGCCAGCAAATGGAAACACGGATTAATACTGGAGCAGCAACATGATGGGTTTACACTCAAGGCTGCCATTGTGGACAGGGGCGAAGGTTATTTCACTATTGAGCTGGTATGGGATACTGATATGAGCTTTGCAGAAGTGCTGCATATAGCAGGCAAAGTACCGCTGCCGCCGTACCTGCACCGCGATGCGGAAGCGAGTGATGAAGAGCGCTACCAAACGATATACGCCAAAAACGAGGGTAGCGTAGCGGCGCCTACTGCCGGGCTGCATTTTACGGAGCGTATCATGAACAGCCTTGAAGAAAAACATATTGATAGCGCATTTGTGAACCTGCACGTAGGTGCGGGTACATTTATGCCCGTTAAGAGTGACACTATGCAAGGGCATACCATGCATGCAGAGTGGATACATGTGGATGTAGATACCATACAGCAATTAATAGCACACTTAGATAGGGGAATAGTAGCGGTAGGCACCACCACCATGCGCACGCTGGAGAGCCTATACTGGATAGGTGCCCAACTGCTGAATCATACAGTACCCGACTTTGAGGGATATGCAGTGAAGCAATGGGACCCCTATGAAATGGAAACCCAGGCTGACACGGCGACCGCATTACAGGCAATTATAGATTACCTGTTGCAAAACAAACAAACATCGTTGGTAACCAAGACGCAGATATTGATAGCGCCGGGCTATAGGAACAGGATAGTGAGGGGATTGGCTACCAATTTTCACCAGCCGCAGAGTACGCTGTTGCTACTGGTGGCGTCAATGCTGGGTGATGACTGGCGGAAATTGTATAAGTATGCATTGCAGCACGATTACCGTTTCCTGAGTTATGGAGATGGTTGCCTGCTATGGCCATAGTTATAAAACAGGGTTTACCCCGAGGTTAAGAAATAGTTACATCTGCCGGATACGTAATGTATTTAGTAGTTTTGCAAACGTTAAAACAACATAATATTGAATTACCAGGAGTTTATAGCAGCGGCACTAGAGGAAGACATTAAGGGCGGAGACCATTCTACACTGGCATGTATAGCGCCTGATGTGCCGGGTAAGGCTGTGCTGAAAATAAAGGAAGATGGCATTATAGCCGGTATAGACCTGGCTCAACGGATATTCAGGCACCTGGAACACGATGCACAATTTGTATTGCTGAAAAAAGACGGGGACAGGGTAACCAAAGGAGAAACGGCATTTACCGTGCTGGCCAAAGTGCATACCATATTGCAGGCAGAACGCCTGGCCCTCAACTGTATGCAGCGTATGAGTGGTATCGCCACACTGACAAACGTGTATGTAGAAAAGATAAAGAACTACAAAACCAAAATACTGGATACCCGCAAGACCACGCCGTTGTTCCGGTATTTTGAGAAGGAAGCAGTGCGAATAGGCGGCGGGCATAACCACCGTATGGGCCTGTACGATATGATCATGCTTAAGGATAATCATATTGATTTTTGCGGCGGCATAGAACAAGCGATTGACAAAACGAATGAATACCTGGAAACAACCGGGTACAACCTGAAGATAGAAATAGAAACACGTAGCATTGATGATGTGAAACGTGTACTGGCGCATGGGGGCGTACACCGCATCATGCTGGACAACTATACGCCCGAACAACTGGCAGAAGCCGTACAACTGATAGATGGCAGGTATGAAACAGAAGCATCGGGAGGTATTACGCTGGACACTATTGAATCTTATGCGGCTACGGGAGTGGATTATATTTCAGTAGGCGCTATCATACACCATGCAGTCAGTATGGACCTGAGCCTCAAAGCACAACTCTCATGAGTAAAAAACACCTGGTCTTTATTATCAACCCCAAGAGCGGAACAGACCGAGAGAAGGCTATACAGCAAGCTATAGATACAACACTCGACCGGGAACAATTTACTTACATAATACAACATACAGAATACGCTAAACACGGCACGAAGTTGGCGGCAGATGCTGCGACGACAGGTGCCTATGCGGTGGTAGCCGTTGGCGGCGATGGCTCAGTGAATGATATAGTAGCAGGGCTGGCGGGCACTGATACCGCACTCGCCATCATACCCAAAGGCAGCGGCAATGGGATGGCAAGGAGTATGGGCATACCGCTTAAAGAGCAGGATGCGATAGAAATCATCAATCGCGGCAATGCTATCATGATGGATATAGGTTATGCCAATGACAGGCCATTCATCAGCAATGCGGGTGTAGCATTTGACGCGTTGATTTCTAAAAAATTCGCGAAGAGCAAACGGAGGGGCTTTGCCATATACAGCTGGCTGGTGACCCGCTATATGTGGACTTATAAAGAGTGGGATTGGGATATTACTATAGATGGTGAACCGCTGAAAGAAAAAGCATTTATCATCAGCGTGGCCAATGGCAGGCAGTTTGGCTACAACTTCCAGATAGCACCAGGCGCTAACTGGACAGATGGTTTGCTGGATATTGTCATCATCAAAAAATTTCCAAAAGTATTAGGTGGGGCGTTGGTACTGCGTGCTATGAACGGTACTATTACAGACAGCCCATTTGTTACACACTATAACGGTAAGGAAATTACCATCACCCACCCGGAGCTGAAACTGATGCAAACAGACGGCGATGCGCATGAGTGCAGCAATACTATTCATTTCAGGATAGAAAAAGGAAAGCAAAAAGTGATAGTGCCTTAGCGGCTATGTTTCCAGCGGTTGTGCGTCCACATCCAGTTTTCAGGTTGACCTTTTATCTGTTCTTCCATAAAGCGCACATAAGCCTGCATTATTTCGCCTTTTGGTAGCGCGGCTGCATTATCTGTGTATTTAGTCAAGACTATTTCGTAATAGCCACGCCTTATTTTCTTTATCCCTGCAAATACTACGGCGGCATTCGCTCGTTTAGCCAACACTTCCGGCCCGTTGAAGAATGGTGCTTCCCTGTGCATAAAATTATACCAGGTAGCTGCTTTCACCGCAGGCGGGTTCTGGTCGGCAATGAGGCCAACTATATAGTGTACATTATTCAGCCGCTCAAAGCCACGTTTTGCCTTCATAGAAATGAGCCATGCACCGCTACGGCTACGTATCTTATTTAAAAGTTTGTCAGCAGCATCACTTTTCTGCGGCATGTACACACCGGCAAACTGCTGTTTGCAATTATACTGGCAAGCTACGTTTGCCCATTCCCAGTTGAACGTATGCCCCAGTAATGCGTAGGTATTAAGCCCTTCTTTGTGCAATTGGTGGAATACTTCCCAGTTGCCCCTTATGCGTCGGTTTAGTTCATGTTGGGAAATAGATAACAACTTGAGGGTTTCTGTCCATTGGTCGCAGAAGTTGCGGTAAAACTTTTTGCAGATAGTGTGTATCTCCTCTTGAGTTTTTAGCGGGAAGGCGTGGCGCAGATTATCCAGTACTAACTGCTTCCTGTAGCCAATAACATAATACAGCAGCAGATACATACCGTCGGATAAAAGGTAGAGTATGCGCAGCGGCAATAAAGACAAAGGGTATAAAATAAAAAGCAGCAGATAATACATCTGCTGCAAAATTATTGATTTAGTGCATTATTGCTGTTAAGTATGGTGCTCCAGTTCGCCGGTCAGATCATAAATCTCCTGTATGCGTTTCAGCATAGCCTCAAAGTCTATTTCCAGGTCTTTCAGCAGCCCGGTTTTAAGGTCGAACACCCAGCCGTGCACTACAGGGTACCTGTTCTCAATATAGGAGCGTTGTACAGCAACCGTTTTGATAACATTGAAAACCTGTTCTTCTACATTCAGCTCTACCAGGCGGTCATATCTTTTATGTTCGTCTGTTATGGCGTTCAGTTCGTCCTTATGCAGACGGTACACATCGCGTATATTCCTCAGCCAGGGGTTCAGCAAGCCTAAATCTTTAGGCTGCATAGCCGCTTTAACACCACCACAACCGTAGTGCCCGCATACTATTATATGCTTTACTTTCAGTGTATTTACAGCATAAATAATACATGCCATTACATTCAGGTCGATGTTATTCACCAGGTTGGCCACATTGCGGTGGACGAATACATCTCCCGGGTCGAGCCCCATTATTTCATTGGCGGGTACGCGGCTGTCCGCACAACCTATGTACAGGTAATCGGGTGTCTGGTCGGCAGCCAGTTTATTAAAAAAATCGGCATCTTTCTCTAATTGCGCTGACACCCATTTTTTGTTGTTCTCAAACACTTCTTCGTAAGTAGCAGCCATATCATTAGTTTTTTGTTACATGCAATAATAAAGATTAATGGGTTACAAACAACTAAATAACCCTTATGATACTATAAGGTTTCGAATACCCATACATAAGCGTTATTTTTACAGCCTCAAATAAAACTAAGGGTCTTATGAAACTGGTAACATATGCTAAACAGGGATTGGAACAACTGGCGCTGTTGATAGACGGTAAACTTTATGACACAGGGGCAGTGAGCAACAGGCTTCCCCGTACAATGAGGGAAATGCTTAATAATTGGGAAGAGTTTTCTGATATAGCACGCGAGGCAGAGACAGATATAAGGAGCGGTAAGATAAGTGCCGAGGGGATAAGTTTTGACAGTGCTGATATAATGGCACCTGTGCCGCAGCCTACTTCCTGTCGCGATGGCTATGCATTTCGCCAACACGTGGCAGCAGCGCGCCGCAACCGCAGGGTGGATATGATACCCGAGTTTGACCAATACCCTATATTCTACTTTACCAACCATAATGCCATACAGGGCCCCGGCGAAATACGCTGTATGCCCGACCATTTCAATAAACTGGATTTTGAACTGGAAGCATCGATAGTGGTAGGTAAAAAAGGAAGAAATATCAAAGCTGCGGATGCAGATAAATATATAGCGGGCTACATGATCATGAACGACATGAGCGCACGCACCCTGCAAATGGAAGAGATGTTGCTGAACCTGGGCCCGGCCAAGGGTAAGGACTTCAGCACTGTGATAGGCCCTATGCTGGTGACCCCAGATGAGTTGGAACCTTATAAAGTACCAGCCAAAGAAGGACATACGGGCAATAACTTCAACCTGAAAATGCGCTGCTGGGTAAACGGGGAACTACTGAGTGAAGGCAGCATGGGTGATATGGACTGGACATTTGCAGAAATACTAGAACGTTGCGCCTATGGTGTAGATATACTGCCCGGCGATGTGATAGGCAGCGGAACGGTAGGCACAGGCTGCCTGCTGGAACTGAACGGTACAGGCCTGCTGAACAATCCCAACTATAAACCTCAATGGCTGCAACCCGGCGACGTGGTAGAAATGGAGATTGAAGGCCTTGGCAGGTTGAAAAATACCATTGTAAAAGAAGATACAGACTTCAGCCTGTTTGCGTTGAAGAAACAAGTAGTGAAATAAGTTTGGTGGTATCTATATAGCAGATAAAAGAAACAATAACTCAATTGGCGCGCAAGATAGACGCGCCAATTGAGTTTTTACCGGCTATTGGCAGAAGCCCCTATGATGCAGAGCCACATGTAGAAATACGCAATGGCGAACTTTTTTATGTCGTGGTAGAAAGAGGCAAAGAGATTAGGCGTGATAAAGCTGTAGACCTGGACGACTTGCTGTATCTTATTTTTAAGACTATAACATTTGATATGGCTTGCAGGTATCTGATACGGCTTGGGACCGACAGCACAGATCAAAGGTCAATAATATTTTCTAAGCAGGAAGAGTTGTTGGGTATACTCAACGAGGAATGGAAGTTACTGGTACAGGTGGAACACGCTGAGGTATAGCGGCAATATCCTTTTAACCCCGGTGGAGAACAGGCACAACGTACATGATCATCTTAAGTTACAAAGCATTGCTGATAAATTATGTATATTTAATTATACATTCATCAAAACCCAAACGATATGAAAAAGTTGATACCGGCAATCCTTGCCTTAGGCGTATTTTTTTCCTGCAACAAACAAGATGGGCCACCCGTACAGGAAACCCCGAAATTATATGTTTGCCCGCATTGCGTGCAAGTACCTGACGCAAGGGCGGAACATGATGCGCTAAGCTCAGGAGTGTACAAAGGTGTATTGGCAGGACTTGGTGCCAGCGGTACCATTGCCATATACCTGGACAACACAGGAACTGAAAAGAAAACAATGATTAAACTGAATAACAAAACCGCAGAACTCACTACCAATTCTCTTGCCAACTGGCAGCCGGGGCAAAAGATTGATACTGCTCTGTTTACAGGCACATGGAGCGGACAACCTGTATCCATGAGGTTTTCGGTAGACACGATAGGCGCTAACTCATATATGACGATTGATATACCTGGTAAAAACATGGTGCCGTTTATTTTTAAAGAAACTTCCGGAGTAATCATTGAAAGCTTTGAGGGTGATTATACAGGTGATGCAGAAGGCGTGTTTAATATTGCGGTGAATGGCAATGATGTGGGAATAGTATTTTCAGGCATAGATATACCTATGGTTTCGAGGCTGGAGAATGGCAAAATCAACTTTACCAGCGAGAGCGGTATGGAGATAAAAGGTAACTTTTATGATGACGAGGCCGGTGGTACCTGGCACAATAAGGGCACAGGCAAGTCGGGCGGCTGGAAGGCGCTGCGGACGCAATAATTAAGCACCGGACGATACCGGGGCCTGATAAATCGATTGTACCCATAAAGGCCGAAACTACAGGCCAAATCATAAAATATTGTCATAACTCTGTCGGGGTTTCCTTTCATGCGCTGAATACAGTATTTTTGCATGATATTTTTACTTATGAGTGACGTTGTAATGAATGCTGTGACGGAAGGACTGGAACCAAAAAAGGAAAATGCCCCGCTGACCGCAAAAGATTTTGCCACCGACCAGGAAGTACGCTGGTGCCCCGGCTGCGGCGACTATTCTATATTAAAGCAGGTACAAACCATACTGCCCCAAACGGGCATCCCCCGAGAGGACATAGTGATTATATCGGGTATAGGCTGCAGCTCGCGCTTCCCTTATTATATGAACACCTTCGGGATGCACTCCATACACGGGCGTGCTACGGCTATTGCTTCGGGATTGAAAGCTACCCGCCCTGAACTGAGTGTGTGGATAGTAACCGGCGATGGCGACAGCCTGAGCATTGGCGGTAACCATACCATACACCTGCTGCGCAGGAATTTTAATGTGAACATACTGCTCTTCAACAACCAGATATATGGCCTGACCAAGGGGCAATATTCCCCCACGTCTGAAGAGCATAAAGTAACCAAGTCAACACCATTCGGTAGTATTGACCATCCTTTCAACCCGCTGGCGCTGGCCTTGGGTGCTGATGCATCGTTCGTGGCCCGCTCGCTGGACCGCGACCCCAAGCACCTGCAGGAAATGCTGCTGCGCTCGCACGGGCATCATGGTACTTCGCTGCTGGAGATATACCAGAACTGCAATATATTCAACGATGGGGCGTTTGAAATATTTACTGATAAGAAAACACGCAGCGATGAAGTGCTGACGCTGGAGCAGGGCAAGCCGCTGATATACGGCGCGCAGAGCGATAAAGGCATAGTGCTGGACGGCTACAAACCCAAAGTGGTGAGCCTGGCAGAGGGCGGCTACAGTGCTGACGACCTGTGGGTACACAATGAGCAGGACTTCTATAAGGCGCAGATACTTACCCGCTTCTTCGACAACCCGGCTAATGAGGGGCACCTGCCCCGGCCTATAGGTGTGTTCTATGCGCAGGAACGCCCCACGTACGAAGATGCGATGAGGTTGCAGATGGAAGAAGCACTGGCGCAGAAAGGCAAAGGCGACCTGGACAAACTGCTGCGCGGCAGGGAAACCTGGGTGATTGAATGAAGTCATTAATTAACCACCACAATTATACTATCTCCTCCCTTCAGGGAGGGCGGGAGGGTGCCTCATGTCAATAAAACGTTTAGCAAGTCATACAATGTGGTACGGGCTCAGCAGCATTGTGGCCCGCTTCCTCAGCTATTTGCTCACGCCCTACCTGACAGACCCCAACCACCTGAGCGTGCTGGAATATGGTAAGATGAGTATGATATTCTCTGCTATACCATTTATGAGTGCGCTGTTTACTTACGGGTTCGAGATTACATTTTTCAGGTACAGCAATAAGGACGAAGATGAGCGGGTAGTGTTTAATACCGCATCATTATCCATCATCATCACCACACTTATTTTCACGAGTGTGTTACTGATGTTTACCGAACCCATTGCGGTATTTTTGCAAGTGCCTGATAATCCTGAATTTATTACATGGACTGCCCTGATCATTGCTATCGACACGCTGGCGGTAATACCTTTCGCTAAGCTGCGGCAGATAAACAGGCCTCGTAAATATGCACTCATCAGGATAGCCGCTATATTGATAACGATTGCAGCAACAGTATTCTTTTATACCTACCTGCCACGGATTGCCGCACAGCAGCCGGATTCATTTGTTGCGTCCTGGTACGACCCGCAAATGGGGGTAGGTTATTATATCATCGCTACGCTCATTGCATCCATCCTCACCCTGGTATTGCTCGCCCCCGAAGTATTGTCCATCCGTTTCCGGGGTAGTTTCAGGTTGTGGAAAGAGATGCTCTTGTATTCGCTGCCGCTGATGATAGCCGGTTTTGCAGGTGTGATTAACGAAACCTTCGACCGCATACTGCTCGGTAAATTGACGCCTAAAGATGCAGCAGTTTCAGGCGTGGTGCTGGCAGGTATATATGGAGCCTGTTACAAACTCTCCCTGCTTATCAACATATTCATACAAGCCTTCAGGATGGGAGCGGAACCGTTTTTCTTTTCAGAATCTAAAAATAAAAACGCCCCGGAAACATACGCCCGGGTGATGAAGTACATTGTTATCGTTATGACCAGCATGTTCTTAGTAGTGACACTGTACATTGACTACTGGAAGCATTTCATACAAAACGAAGAAATGTGGGTGGGCCTGAACGTAGTGCCTATACTGCTGATAGCCAATATGAGCCTGGGTGCGTACTATACACTCTCCTTCTGGTACAAGCTGTCGCAGAAGACTTATGCGGCGCTGGTCATAACTTTTATCGGTGCGGCTATTACACTATCAGTCAACTTCCTGTTTATCCCCAAGTACGGCTATATGGCAAGTGCCTGGGCTACACTGGGCTGCTACGGGGGCATGATGATCATCTCTTACCTCTGGGGCAGAAAGGTATATCCTGTGCCTTATGAAGTGGGTAAAATCAGCAGGTTCTTTATAATGATGCTGGCATTATACTTCCTCAACAGCATCATCGGTAACTATGTAGATAACCTTTTGCCGCGTACCCTGATTGCAACATTGCTGATGCTTGTGTACCTGGCGTATATATTCCGCAGCGAAAAAGATGATTTGAAAAGCCTGCCTGTTATCGGGAAGCTGGTGCGTTAGGCCAGCAGCTCGCAGGGCTTCATGCCTGTAGCTTTCTTAAACGCCGTGCTGAAATGCGATATACTGCTATAGCCTAAAGAATTAGCCACATCTGATACAGATATCCCATCCTGCTTCAACAGTTCTTTGGCTTTGGCTATGCGCAGCTCCTGTGTGTATTCGTGTATGGTTTTGCCGGTCAGCGCTTTGAAACCTTTTTTCAGGTAACATTCGTTCATCGCCACCTTTCGGGAGAGTTCCTTAATCGTCAGCGGGTTGTCTAAGTGTTCTTTAATTACTACCTGTGCGGTAATCACTTTCTCCCTTTCTGTATCGTGCGCCAGGAAGCTACAGGCAGGTACCGGGCATACCGTGAAAGGTACCATGATGCACTCCATTGCCCTGCGCAGCAGGTGGGTAGCTGTTTCAGTGCGTTGCAGTATTTTGGTGAACTCCGTGGGTTCTACCGCGCCTTTCAGTTGCTCCAGCAGGTTTTCGCTGTGGGTACATATACTGAACTGCTGCTCCGTCACCTTGTCGAAGCGGAAAGGCATATCAGCCGTTATAGCGCTCATGGGGTATTGGTCGAAGAACTCGGGCTGAAACTCCAGCCAGCAGATGCGGCCGGTTTCCTGCTGGTCGTCTATCTGCAGGTACAGTAACTGTACACAAAAACGCTCGTCTGCTATGGGGAAGAGGTTGAGGCGGGCGTGCTCTTCGGGCCATGTATTTTCGGGGTAGCTTACCTCTATATACTCGGCATGGATGAAGTTGTTCACCCGTAGCGGTGTACGCCCCAGCACCTGGACCTGCTGGCCCAGTATGCGCTCGATAGGCGCTACCTGCTTTTGCGTATTATGTACTGCTACCCTTGCCAAGGCTGCAAATATAGGGCATTATGTTTAGCTGAATGTTACGGCTGCCTGTGGTGGGGTATAGGCATTGTCTATATTGCTGGTTAATTGGGTAATAAGTTAAAATGGTAATAGGTTAACGAGTTGTTGGGGCTTAGCCCATTATCTTTGCCTCCGTATGAGGTACTATATAGCAGCCATATTTATATTGTTTTTAGCAGCATGCGCTAACCCCCGCCAGTTGGAATACCAGGATGTAAAGAACTTCCGCCTGCTGGAGCTGAGTATGCAGCCCACCGTAGGTATGGATGTGCAGTTTTATAATCCCAATACATTTGGCATGACCATGAAGGACGCCAATATAGACCTGTACCTGAATGGCAAGCTGGTGGGCAAAGCCACACTGGCCGAAAGCTACCAGGTGCCGGGGCTGGATACGTTCTTACTGCCCGTGAACCTGAAGGCCGACCTGCAACAGGTACTGCCCAATGCCCTGGCCATACTCGC
>JACFNS010000496.1 GCA_019454705.1 Taibaiella sp.
ATGCAACGCTGAGCTATGTAGTAAAGGATAGCCTGGCCAAAAACGGCTATGAGGTAGTACACTGCCCCGATGCCGAGGCTGCATGGCAGCAGTTTATGAAACATAACTTTGATATTTGCCTGCTGGATGTAATGCTACCTAAAAAGGACGGCATGAGCCTCGCCAACCAGATACGACAGAAAAACCAGCACATACCCATACTGATGCTCACATCCAAATCGATGGACGATGACAAGATAGCGGGTTTCCGCAGTGGGGCAGATGATTATATTACCAAGCCCTTCAATATCCAGGAGCAGTTGCTGCGTCAAGAGGAATTTCTGAAGCGCACGATGAAGCATGAAGATGAAATACCTGATTCCATCAAGCTGGGCAACCTGGAATTTGACTATGCCAACCTGGTGCTGCGTGGTGGCGCTAAGGATAAGCAATTGACACAGCGCGAAGCTGACCTGATAAAGTACCTGTGCGCCAATGCCAATAAGGTACTGAAGCGTGATGAAATATTGCTGAACGTGTGGGGTAAAGAAGACTACTTCCTGGGCAGGAGTATGGATGTATTCATCACCAAAGTGCGCAAGTACCTGAAAGACCAGCCTGGTGTAGAGTTGCAGACGATACATGGTATCGGTTTCAAGTTTGTATATCCCGGGGCAGAGCAGTCTGCTGATTAATTTGTCAACTTACTCTATGTAATATAGTAACGGCGCATCAACAGATGCGCCGTTTTGTTATAATGGGAGATATTTTAGTTGTACATGCCGGGGTCGCCCTGCAACATATGGTCGAAGCGCGGACAACTCACATTGCTGCCGTATTGACTTGTTTTATTGTAACGTCCTTTTATAAACAGAGAAATTTCAGTACCGCCTGCGCCGCGGGTATAGGGTTTAAGGCTGGATGAGTTAATGTCGTAAGAAAAGGTAAGTGAATAAATGTCATAGTCAAGTTTGAAAGTAGGAATGATAGCATCTTTTGCGCGAAAAAAAAGCCCTGCATAGATTTTAAAGTTATCCCTTATTTCGCTCATTGATTGCCAGCTGACCATGCCGCCACCTATTACCTGCCGGTATGTCCCTTGCATGTAATAGTCTATGTGACCGTTAAACCCAAACTGGTTATTGATTCTCCAACTAAACCCGGCATTGCCGGCGTATTTTGTTGACAACACTATCAGTACATTGTCGTCTTTAAATGTATGTTTGGGCTTGTTGAGGTGGAATGCAGATACACCAACATAATAATTGACAATATTGCCCGGGCCCGCAGAACTATTGAGGCTGATACCTGCAGCTACATCATAGTTTTGCAATGTAGTATTGTTATAATTTTCGCCGGATATATTGTTTGCAGAATAACTGCCGTTGACATATTGAGAACTGAAAGTAGCCTTTGAAAAATCGATAGATCGTTGAATATACCCCCCTGCAAAACCTACTGAAAGGTAAGAATTGCGTTTGTCTTCCAGCGACTTGTTGTAGTTGAGCGCCGGATACAACTGCAGACTGTTAAAACTGATGCTACCCGCCATGTCATATGTGCCAGCCACTCCGAAGCTAAGATAATCGCCTACTGATCTGTTGGTAATTACCCTGGTTTCTGCTGATACCAGGAAAGTTCTGAAGGGTACTGATATATTGCTCCACTGTGTGCGGTAGTTGACACCCACTTTGTAATCACCACTGAAGATGCCTGTAAGTGCGGGATTGCGCATTATAGAGTTTTCATAAAATTGGGAGAAATGAATATCCTGTGCGCGGCTATTGATAGCCTGTAACAACAAAAACAGTATAACCGCATATGTTCTCATACAATTCCTATTAATAATTTTCTCTTAGCGTATCAATGAAATATCACCTTTTATTTCTACAGGTTGCCCATCGTCGCACAA
>JACFNS010000497.1:0-303 GCA_019454705.1 Taibaiella sp.
TGTTCCTGAAAACAATTGAAATGGCAGCCAAAGAAGCCAAGCGCAAACTGAGGCAAGTAACCTGGCAAACACAGGCATCAGACCACCCTATACTCTGGCATATACCAACTACACAATACCTGAAGTTTTTGATTGTACAGGTACTATAGTTGTTACATGATACCGGCAGCCCACAGCATACCTGCGTAGCTTTTATGCCATTGGGTTTTCAGTTCAAACAATTTCTGACTGGCCTCCAGCAGCTTATTCTCCCTTGAGTTGATGAGAAATAAGTTGCTCTCGCCTATACGGTACCTGGCCAAT
>JACFNS010000497.1:313-1885 GCA_019454705.1 Taibaiella sp.
AGCACTTCGTTGTAGTAGCTTTTTATTTTGTTCTCTATCTGCAAGGCAGAGTAGTCCCTTTCTATATTTGCTTCCTGTTGTTTTATCCTGGCCTGTTTGTATTCTCCCCTCGCCTTGCGAAAAAACAAGGGCATACTGAAGTCAACACCCAGTTTATAGTTATTCTCCATAAAAGGTACAGTGAGTTCATCGGGCAATTCATATCCTTTGTTCAGCAGGTTGGCGTTAATATCCAGTTTAGGCGCCAGGTACTGTGCTTTCAGCCTTCGTTCTATATCATAATAGTCAATTTTGAACTCCGCCATCTGCAGCTTGGGATGGTTGCTCATCGCCTGCACTATCAATTCTTCCAGCGGGGGCAATTCCTGCATCTCGTTATACAGCGATATATTTGTAGTGTCCGGCACAATATTATCGCCCAGCATGGCGGGCTGGTTATCTTCCAGCCACAGAAAATTGGATAAAGCATAACCGGCATTCCTGAACTCCATCAATGATTCATTCTGAAGTAACTGGTATGCCTGCAACTGTGTAAGGGCTTCTACTGTATCTATAGCCGGGCGGTTACCTTGCTGAAATTCAGCTTTCACCATCATCAGCCGCTGCCTGTTCAGTTCTACGGCATTGGTATATATGCTGTAATAATTATACTGTTTCACCCACTGCCAATAGGCAGCCAGTGCGTCGTATAATATGGTATTCACCTGTTGCTGTCGCTCTGCTTCGCTTAGTTGCACCAGTGTTTGCGCCTGGCGCAACGCAGCCCTGCGTTCGTCGAATAACAGCCCCTGTGTTACCGACCATTTTATGCCGGCATAGCTTGTTTCACCCAATGTTCGCTCGCGCGACACCCTGTTACCGGCTATCTCTTCCGCACCCGCTTTTAGTTCCAATCCATACCAGGTAGGTATACTGATGTTGGGGTGGAAATAGCTGTAGTAAAATTCCCTGTCCAGAGTTTTGCGTTCAAACTCCGCACCCAGCTTGGGGTCAAACGCTCCCCTTGCTGCTCTTACCCCTGCCTCCGAACGTTCTACTGCCAATCCCGCCTGCCTTACTACAGGGTGGTATCTTCTCACAATACTCACCAATTCATCCTTCGACAGGAGCAAGAGGCTGTCTTGCCCCACAGCGCTTGCACCAAGGGGCAACATAAGCATTATTATCAGCCATAATTTTTTCATGCCTATTTATCCTCTTTCTTTTCTGTCTTACCCTCTCCCTGCTGCTTCTCTGTATAATAATCCGGCGGGAAGCCGTTTATATTACGCCATATCTCGTACCATACAGGCACATCTTTCAGTAATATGATAGATGATGCGCCAGAGCCATAACGCAACCCCGGCGGCCATTTTCTTTCATCATGCGCTTCCTTTACCAGCACCCTGAACTTGCCATTGGCACTTACACTACTTTCTATTGCCGCCACTTCGCCGCCAAACGTACCATACGAAGCCTGCGGCCAGCCACTGAACACTATGGCAGGGAACCCATCAAATATAAATCGCACCTTACGCCCCACCGTCAACAGGGGTAAATCTACCGGGCGCACATACAGCTCTACAGCCGGTT
>JACFNS010000010.1:0-5896 GCA_019454705.1 Taibaiella sp.
ATCGGCGTGCCGGGGTCGTCCATTTTTACAACTTTGCCGTTCTCATCTATTTTAAAATGGTACATCAGCACGGCTTCCTTATTCTTCAGCGACTCGTGGTAAGAACGCGAGAGAAAAGCCAGCAGGTAGTGTTCCGTGTTTTTAGCCAGGCTAACCGTATGCGTGGGATCGTATAGTGCAGCATAAGGTTCATTATCCAATATGAAGTGTATATGCTGTCCCTGGGCGGAGTTATTACACATTTTTGTTTCAGCGTCTTCGGTCTGCTTTTTCAGTGCGTAGTTTTTCACCCCGAAATCAAAAGTTACCTTAACATTTTCGCCATCGGGCTGTGTGCTTACTTTGTCCAGCGATATGGTCGCATTAAAGAAATCAGGAGAACCTTTTACTTCTGTCATTCTTACAGGAGTAGCTTTTATCACAGCTTCCGTAGTTTCTAAGTTTTCAGCAGCTTCTTCCCTGCTTTCTTCGTTGCCACAGGCGGTAAACATAAGGGTAGCGCCTGCCAATAAATAAATTACATGCTTCATAACTCGTTATTTTACCTTGCTGTACAAAGCTACGGCTTATAAGTCGGGCATACCAATGCATTTTCACAAAAATTTTAGGTTTTCAGGCAGACATATAAAAATCGTATCTGTTACATTTGTTGCCCGAAAGCAGGTACGTGGCGTATTTTACGTTGGCGGATGTTTTTTACTTTTTTGCACGTAACTTTCAACCCCATGCTGACCACATCAGAGATACTGAAAAGGGTAAGGCGGATAGAAATTAAAACCAAAGGGCTGAGCAACCACATCTTTGCAGGTGAGTACCATTCGGCCTTTAAGGGCAGGGGTATGTCCTTCAGCGAAGTGCGCGAGTACCAGCACGGTGATGATGTGAAAAATATTGACTGGAACGTAACAGCCCGCCTGCGTACACCTTATGTAAAAGTTTTTGAAGAAGAGCGGGAACTGATACTGATGCTGCTGGTAGATATCAGCGGCAGTTCTTTATTTGGCACACAGGAACGCCTGAAACGTGACCTGATAACTGAAATATCTGCTGTATTATCTTTCTCTGCCGCTACTAACAACGATAAGGTAGGCGTGATATTCTTCAGCGATAAAGTAGAAAAGTTTATACCGCCCAAGAAAGGGCGCTCCCATATACTGCGTATCATACGCGAGCTGATAGCGTTGGAACCCAACCAGAAGGGCGGCACTAATATAGCTGCTGCTTTTGAATACCTGAACCATGTGCAGAAGAAAAGGGCCATTACTTTCGCCATCAGCGATTTTATCAGCGAGCCTTATGAAAAACCTTTACAACTGGCAGCCCGCAAGCACGACCTGGTAGGCATACAGGTGTACGACAAGCATGATCGCGAATTGCCTGATGCCGGGCTGGTACAGGTGATGGATGCCGAAACAGGGCAGATGGTATGGCTGGACAGCAGCGAAAGGTCGGTAAGGGCTAACTATACACATAGGTTTGAGCAACATAAAAAATATTGCCAGCAGGCTTTCCGCAAAAGCGGGGCATCGCTGCTGAGCATACGTACCAACGAAGATTATGTAAAAGCATTGCAGGGATTTTTTATATCCAGGTAAGAGATGAACAGGGTAAAAAGCACATATCGTTTTCTGTTAGTCATAGTGGCTATGACGCTGTGCCTGCCGTCTTACGCGCAACCTGAGATAAAGGCGCAGATAGACGCGAGGCAAATAGTAGTGGGCGACCAGTTGCGCCTGTTTATCGAGGCCAAAACCGATAAAGATGAAAAGCTGGTATGGGCGACTATTCCTGACACGTTTAATAGCCTGGAAGTAGTAGAGAAAGGGAAAATAGATACTACAACAGAAAACGGCAAAGCCATCTACAAACAACGCCTGCTTATTACCGGTTGGGATTCGGGAATGTTCGTAATACCCTCTTTTACATTCACTTCGGTACCAAACGGGGGGAACCCTTATACTATTAGCAGCGATTCATTTACCATCATGGTGCAGACGGTGCCTGTGGATACCACCAAGCCATTTAAGCCCATAGTAGATATTATGGAGGTGAAAACCACCTGGCGCGATTATATCTGGTATATACTGGGAGGCTTGCTGGCACTGGGCCTGATTGCTTTTGTTATTTATTACTTCCTGAAAAATAAAGGTGTAAAAGCACCGCCTCCCCCACCACCCAAACACATCGAAACCCCAACTGAGAAAGCATTGCGCCTGTTATTGGAACTGGAACAAAAACAACTTTGGCAGCACGACCATGTGAAGCAATACTATACTGAACTGACTGACATATTACGTAGCTACATAGAAGAGCGGTTTAATACGCCTGCTATGGAGCTGACCACAGATGAGTTGCTGCTGGTAGCCAAGCGCCACAGGGATATGCTGAAACACTACGATGCATTAGCTATAATATTGCAGACGGCGGATATGGCCAAGTTTGCCAAAGCGCAACCACTGCCGCAGGAACATACGGACGCATTCGACCATACTAAGAATTTTGTGACTGCAACAAAACCAACTGTTGTAACAGAAAATACAACTAAGCAATGATAAAAGGATTATTAGACTGGCAGCACCTCAGCTTTGCGCACCCGTTGTACTTCGGGTTGTTGCTGCTTATTCCTTTTATGATATGGTGGCATTACCGTAACAAGAAGAATGATAATCCCGCTATCCGCCTTACCACTATATCAGGCATCAAAGAAGTAAAGCCCACATGGCGGGTACAGCTGCGCCCTGCTATGTTTTGGCTGCGTGTATTATCATTGATATTCCTCATCATAGCATTGGCGCGGCCGCAGTCCAGCAGCACCAGCGAGTCTATTGACAGCGAGGGGATAGATATCGTTATATCGCTGGACGTATCGGGCAGTATGCTTGCTGAAGACCTGAAGCCCAACCGGATTGAGTCTGCCAAAGAGGTGGCCATAGAATTTGTAGAGGGCCGCCCTACAGACCGTGTAGGACTGGTGATATTTGCAGGCGAGAGCTTTACACAGGTGCCTATCACCATCGACCATAATGTACTGAAAGAACAGATAAGCAAAATAAAAAGCGGCGTACTGGTAGATGGTACGGCCATAGGCATGGGGCTGGCTACAGGTGTTGACCGGCTGCGTGCATCGAAAGCTAAAAGCCGTGTGCTGATACTGCTGACAGATGGTGTGAACAATACAGGACTGATAGACCCCAGCACTGCGCTGGAAATAGCCAAGCGTTACAAGGTGCGTGTATATACCATTGGCGTGGGCAGCAAGGGACAAGCGCCCTACCCGGTACAAACACCATTCGGCACGCAGAAGCAGATGATGCCTGTGCAGATAGACGAAGCCCTGCTGCAAAAGATAGCCAAAGAAACAGGGGGTAAATACTACCGTGCTACCAGCAACAAATCGCTGAAGAGCATTTACAACGAGATAGACGAACTGGAAAAAACCAAGGTAGAAGTAAGCAGCTATAAGCACTATGCAGAATTATTTTTCCCCTTTGCCTTTGTGGCTATACTGCTGCTGCTGTCGGAGATGGTGTTGAGGTACACGGTGTTTAAGAGTATAACGTAGATACCCCAACCCCTAAAGGGGCTATCATTTATATTTGTTACTAAAAACGATACCATATGCGCAAAATTATACTCGGCTTAGCTGTCAGCCTAGATGGATTTATAGAAGGCCCCAATAGCGAATTTGACTGGTGCTTGACCGACCAGGACTACGGACTGTCCGATTTCTTCAAAAGAATTGATGCCGTATTCTATGGCAGGAAAAGCTTCCAACTCTCAGAGCAAATGAGTGCGGGCGGTGACGGTATACCCGGTATGCCAAAGATGAAAGAATATGTGTTCAGCAATACACTTACCGAAATCAAAGAAGGAGCTATCATCGTTTCGGGTGATACTAAACAGGAAGTAGAGAAGATAAAACAAGAACCCGGCAAGGATATATGGTTGTTTGGCGGGGCTTCGCTCACATCATCTCTCATGAACCTGGGATTGGTAGATGAAATCTGGCTATCTATTCACCCGATACTGTTGGGTAGCGGTAAGCCATTATTTACCGGCATTACCGACAGGATACACCTGCAACTGCTGGAAAGCAAAACCTACGAAACGGGGCTTGTATCGGTAAAGTATGCGTTGGCAAAATAGCCAATACACTTTATCACAGAGATGCAAGACATTTAGAAGTGTGGTGTAAATCCGGCACCTTACTCCTTCAAAATCTTTATCATCTTGTGTCTCCCTGTTACTTCTACAAATTTGATAAAGTAAACCCCAGGCACTAATGAACTTATATTGATTACGTCTTGAGTACTCTTTTCTGCAATTGAATATATTCTTTTACCTGCGATATCGAATATTTCAATTCTCGTGTCCCTCTTTACACCCTTTATAAAAATAATATCGTTGCCGGGATTAGGGTAGACTACAATACCATCTTCATATTTCTGCGGGCGGCTGACATCCAATGGTAAGAATATTATCGCTGTACTATTTTCATTAGTTGTATCACCGGTATTTGGTGTAACCGGTACTACAGTATAAAGATGCAGGTCAATACTTTTAACAGCACCCGTTACCGGAGCAATTTTAATAGTATCTGTCACAACGCAATCCATAGGTATGCCACCACCTGTGGCATTGGGCGAATGATAGTATAGCTTCAATGATTTTGAAGTTCCACTGCCCGTCATTTCTGTTCCTAAAACTTCTATCTGATGACAAACATCGCTGAATGAACGAATAGACGCAACAACTTCAGCATAAACAGTATCATTTGAATATTTGTAGGCCTTTACGGACGTAAAGATGGATTGTGCATTCGCACTCCCTGCGAATACCGGAAAGAGAAGAAGACAAAATACTTTTTTCATGGGAATCTGATTAGTGATTAATATACTTTCACACTTCTTAAAACATCTTTATAAAACACCTCTTCCTTTTGTGCTGGATGTGGTCGTAATTTTTCCAGTGGCTGATGGCTTTTTCATTGGTTTCGATGATGCCGGTGGTTTCAGCATGGGTAACGCCATGTTCATACATCACCTTCTGCAGCTCGGTGATGAGGATGGCGCTTACGCCTTTGGCCTGCCATTCAGGGTGAATAGCCGTCAGCAGCAGGTCGGCCACTTTGGGTTTCTTTAATGCCTGCATAATGTGGTACCAACCCAGCGGAAAGAGTTTGCCCTTAGCCTTTTGCATGGCCTCGCTGAGCGATGGCAGGCTGATGATGAAGCCTATCAGGTCACCGTTTTCATCTTCAATCATCTTTACAAACCTGGGGTTGAGGATGCTGAAGTATTTATGGATATAAAAATCTGACAACTCTTTATCCATCTTCACAAAGCTGAACAGGTCGCCGTAGGCATTGTTGAGCAGGTCGAAGGCACGGTGCGCGTGTTGCTTCAATTCAGCCTGGCTGGTAAAATGAACTACTTTCAGGTTGTAGCGTGTCTTGATCATCTCATTCAGCTTCAGGGCTTTTTCAGGAATGGCATCCGCCAGCTTCAGGCGAAACTCTACCCAGTCCATTTCTTTGCCATAACCCGCAGCTTCCATATGCTCTTTGTAGTAGGGCAGGTGATATTCTGACGCTATGGATGGCAGGTAGTCAAACCCTTCTATAAGTATCGCCTGGTGGTCGAGGTTGGTGAAGCCCAGCGGGCCGTGTACACCTTCCATGCCTTTATCCTTTATCCATTTCTCAGCAGTAGCCAGCAGGGTTTTGCTTACCTCTTTATCGTCTACAAATTCGATACGGGTGATACGGCCCAGGCGGGTGCCTGTTTTCTCGTTGTATGCCTTGTTGATGATGGCGCCTATCCTACCGGCTACCTTGCCATGCTTGATGGCTATCCAGAACTGCGCATCGCAATGTTTGAAAGCGGGGTTGGTGGCG
>JACFNS010000010.1:5933-9305 GCA_019454705.1 Taibaiella sp.
ATAGGAGGCACCCAATATTTATTCTCCTTATACAAATCGTAAGGAAACTGCGCGAACTTCTTCAGGTCGGCTGTAGTATTGCAGGGCTGTATCGTCACCAACATCTTAGCTGTTTTTCTGCGTACAAGATAAGCCTTTATGACTATTGTTCTAAACGTAACTGATATTGTTTAATGGGTAATTGGCTTACCTTTATTGTATGGGCATAAAGGTTATTATAACAGGGGCTACAGGCATGGTGGGCAAAGGCGTATTGCTTGAATGCCTGGAGGATGGCAATATATCGGAAGTGCTGCTGGTGAACCGCCAGCCGATAGGCATGCAACACCCCAAACTGAAAGAGCTTATCCATAAAGACTTTTACGACCTGGGCACTATACAACAGCAGTTGCAGGGCTACGACGCCTGCTTCTTTTGCCTGGGCGTGTCTGCCATTGGCATGAGCGAAGAACAGTACACCTGCGTTACCTACGACCTGACCATGCATTTTGCCGAAACGGTAATTCACCCCGGCATGACCTTCATCTATGTATCCGGCACTGGAACTGACAGCACCGAGCAGGGGCGCAGCATGTGGGCGCGGGTAAAGGGCAGGACTGAAAACGCACTGCTGAAAATGCCCTTCAAAGCAGCCTATATGTTCAGGCCGGGGGTGATACTGCCTATGAAGGGCATCAAATCGAAAACGGGCTGGTACAATGCCGTGTACGTAGTGTTGCGCCCCTTCTTTCCGCTCATGCGCAAATCCTCCTCTGTGACGGATACTATAAGGGTAGGCAAGGCGATGATAGAGGTAGCGCTTCATGGCAGTGATAAGAAACATTGGGAGAACAGGGATATTAATGAGGTGGCGGAGCGGGGTTAAAACCTGTACCTGATACCCATAGTAGCAGGTAGTGAAATTGAGAAGTCACTGTCAATAAATCGGATCCATTCTACGTGATTCACCCCCCATGCGTTCCAATCAACACGATTATAGTTTTCAAACCAATACTGTGTACTGCGTATACCCACTTCTGTAGTAAATAAGAACCGGTTTCCCAAGGGAAGTACATACCCTGCCTGCAATCCAACAGCATATCCACGTTCTTGATAGGTATTACCAAACCAATCTTCTTCAAAAATTTGGCCAGAATGATAATAACCCGCTGAACCTCCTATGTAGAAATATGTTTTACCTAACGGAATTTTTTGATTCAGAACTGCACCAATATAGATATTTCCGCTGCTCCATTCCAACTCACCTCCTTCTACTACCAGGCCAACCTGTGTCTTTTTAAAATTGTGCAGGTATGTTAGTCGTGAAGTAAGCCATATATCTAAAAAGCTATGACCGTCGAACACTACTGGCGCAAGCCCTGTACTTATTCCTATTTCATTATTATACTGCTTGGGTTGTATATCATCCGTCTGCGTAACATCTTGCGCCATCGCGGTCAAAGGCAGGAAAGAAAGTGTTATCAGTAGTTTTTTCATAGGTATTGTTTTGTGGTCAGACATGGATTGTTGTTGTATGGTTTGGTAGCTGTGTTGTCAGGAGGCAACTCCTGACAACACAATACTACTTCGATTTATACCTTTGTTCGTAAATATCTAGCATTGCTTCAAGGTTTCTTTTTGATTCCTCAATGGGGTAATCCCCTACAGTTGGGAAATTATGTGAATAAGCATCTAAAAAATCGTGAACCATATCAAAAAAGACTGCATGCTCGTCGTAAATTGTTTCTTCAAAATTCATAACGTTTTCCCTTAATGCGTCATCGTCAATAAACCAATCGGGACCACTTACGCCAAAGACAACTTCAGTAATCATAGCTTTTCTGACAGCCGGAATATAAATAGCAAAAAAATCTTGTTCTGTCATAGATAAATGATATTATTTAAAGTGCTCGTTGTCTGTATGTTTAATAAACGAATGGGGAATTATTATATCATTTCATCCCCTCCAGTTCCTTTTGCATCGCCAGCATTTTATCGCGTAGGCGGGCGGCTTCCATAAAGTCCAGTTCTTTGGCGGCTTTTTCCATTTCTTTTTTCACTTTGGCTATGGCTTTGTCCAATTGCGCGTAGGTTTTGTATTCTACTTCGTCTTCTGCGGCCAGCGGCGCCAGTTCTTCGTGTATGGCGTATTTATTGTTGCTGTCGTAGCCTTTTATGTCCAGCACCGAGGTTTGTTTGAATACCTCCTCCGTGCTCTTCTTAATGGTCATAGGTGTGATGCCGTGCTCCAGGTTGTATTTTATCTGCTTCTCGCGGCGGCGGTTGGTTTCGTCTATTGTGCGCTGCATACTGTCGGTCATACGGTCGGCGTAGAAAATTACTAACCCTTCAGCATTACGCGCTGCACGGCCCGCCATCTGCGTCAGCGAGCGTTCGTTGCGGAGGAAGCCTTCTTTGTCCGCATCCAGTATCGCCATCAGCGATACCTCGGGCAGGTCAAGCCCCTCGCGCAGCAGGTTCACGCCTACCAGCACGTCTATAACCCCCAGGCGCAGTTCCCTTAAAATTTCCACCCTTTCCAGCGTATCTACTTCACTATGAATGTATTTACTTTTGATATCTATCCTTTTCAGGTATTTGTCCATCTCCTCGGCCATGCGCTTGGTGAGGGTGGTCACCAATACCCTGTCGCCCTTCTTCACCCGTTTGTCTATCTCGTCCAGCAGGTCGTCTATCTGGTTGATGCTGGGGCGTATCTCAATCGGCGGGTCCAGCAGGCCGGTGGGGCGCACTACCTGTTCCGTTACCACGCCGCCCGTGCGGTGCAGCTCGTAATCGCCGGGGGTGGCGCTTACAAATATCACCTGGTTCAGCAGCCCTTCAAACTCGTGGAAGTTGAGGGGGCGGTTGTCCAGCGCGCTGGGCAGGCGGAAACCAAAATCCACCAGGTTCAACTTGCGGCTGCGGTCGCCGCCATACATACCGCTTATCTGCGGAATGGTTACGTGGCTCTCGTCCACCACCATCAGGAAGTCATCGGGGAAATAATCCAACAAACAGAATGGCCGTGTGCCGGGCTGCCTGCGGTCGAGGAAGCGGGAGTAGTTTTCAATACCGTTGCAATAGCCCAGTTCCTGTATCATTTCCAGGTCGTAGCTCACCCGCTCTTTGATGCGCTGCGCCTCCAGCGGTTTGTGTATCCCTTTGAAGTATTCGTTCTGCGCCATCATCTCATCCTGTATCTCGTGTATGATTTGCGTGAGCATATCTTTTGGCGCCAGGTACAGGTTGGCGGGGAAGATGGCGGCATGCTCCATAGTGCCTATACGCTTGCCCGTATCTGTCTGGAAGCTTTCAATCTCCTCCACCTCATCGCCAAAGAAGGTGATGCGGTAGCCATAGTCCACATAAGGCAGGTTGATGTCCACCGTA
>JACFNS010000010.1:9315-17808 GCA_019454705.1 Taibaiella sp.
GTACAAAATCGCCCTGGCTGCGGTGGTACTGTGCATTCACCAGGTGGTGCAGGAAACCGTTGCGGCCTATATTATCGCCCCGCTTGAATCGGATGATACCATTGGCGTACTCGGTGGGGTTACCCATACCATATATGCAGGATACGGACGCTACCACTATAATATCCCGCCGGCCGCTCAGCAGGTTGCTGGTGGCACGCAGGCGCAGCTTGTCCAGCTCTTCGTTGATGGACAAGTCTTTCTCGATATACGTATCGCTGGTGGGGATGTAGGCCTCGGGCTGGTAGTAGTCGTAGTAGCTCACGAAGTACTCCACCGCGTTATCCGGAAAGAACTGCCGGAACTCACCATACAACTGCGCCACCAATGTTTTGTTGTGCGTAATGACCAGGGTAGGCTTTTGTACCTCCTGTATCACATTAGCCATAGTAAATGTCTTACCGCTGCCGGTAACCCCCAGCAGGGTCTGGAACTGCTCCCCCTCGTTGATGCCCTTTACCAGTTCGGCAATGGCAGTGGGCTGGTCGCCGGCGGGCGGATACGGACGGTGAATTTTGAACATACTTTGTAAAGTTCGGGAAAATTGCTGACCTCTCGTTGGGCTAAATCTCGGAGATATGGAGCGAGAATTACCCCTTTCCCCTGGTTTGTTAACTCGGTTATTGATGTCTTTTTCAATTGTCTCGTTGAGCTCACTGCGTTCGGTTGTTAACCACATAGCTACATTTTGCATAGTTGGTTTAACTGATGACAATATTCCGACTTTGCAATTGATTGGCAATAAGCATGTTATACACGGTTTGTTAACCTTTGTTAACTCTGCACATGTTTTTTCGAGGAAAATACCCGGAATAAAAAACCCGCCTTGCGGGCGGGTGGATTGTGCAATATGGTTGTGGTGATGGTGTCTTATTGTGGACATATGGTTATGGTTTATTCATGGTTGAATGTGCCGCAACTATTTGCGGAAGTATATAGCCCCACACGAGCGGGATTTACAACAAATGTACGTTAAAATAATGAAATAACAAAATATTAATTGGAATGTAACAAGCCTACAAGTCAGGAGATTTGACTCCACTAGGACGTAGGCGGAGCTATGCCCAACGAGTGGTAAGGGGTTGCGAATGCCTCTACAGTTTATTCTCATTATAAACGTGTACGAGATAGGCTGTGACCAAACCTCTCATTCGCTTAACTTTTACTTACAAATATAATTGGAGTATATTTGATAGCCTCAATAATTTTAAATAAGACGCATGACACAACAGGAAATAATTAACACACTAAATAAAATGGTAGAGACCATCCCTTATAATAGGCTTGGATATGAATTCCTTGAAGTTAATCAGAGTTGCTATGACGTATTAGACGAAACTCAACAAATTTGCGCTGACATTATACCCATTCTATCTTCAAATTCAATTCCAGAAAATTACATAAAAACAATTTCAACATTTACAACTACAGCTCTTTCACAACTGTTTTTTAAAGATGAGGCGCTCTACAACGTGAAAAATGAGTCGCATAACAGATTAGGTTGGAAGACACATGTAGAACAACACGTTTCACCTAACTTAAGAACAACAATAAAGAAGTTAGAAATCACCGTTAAGCTATTCATTCAACTTAATTTCTTTTCTGACAATATAGTAGCCATTGGTGCTAATGGTAGTGGTAAATCAAGTTTATCAATCATCTTTAAGGAGATTTTGGGCAAGAATGGGGTGTCGATTTCTGCACAAAGAATTTTACTTATCCCAAAGTTAGAACATGTACAGAATACTACCGAGGCTAGTAAAACACTTAGAGAATATCAAACAAGGGATAAGACAAATAAAGATGATAATTATTCGTATCTAAACTCGGAATTCAGAGTTATACTGAATAATCTTATTGCCGAAAATGTTGCCTCAAATTCTCAATTCAGAAAAAAGGCACGAGAAGCTTATGATTCTGGCCACGCTATTCCCCCTCCTGAAATGACTAATCTAGAAAAGGCACTTATTCTTTGGAATGGACTAATCGAGCATCGGCGTTTGACATGCGAGGATGGTATAAATATTGTAGTACATACCCCAAACGGAGACACCTATCAACCAGTAAAAATGAGCGATGGTGAAAAAGTAACATTATTCTTAATTGCACAGGCCCTACAAGCACCAAAAAATGGGTTTATAGTAATAGATGAACCGGAAATTTATTTACACAAGGCTATTCTGAAAAAGTTGTGGGATAAACTTGAACAAGAGCGGAATGATTGCATTTTTATTTATTTAACACATGATCTAGATTTTGCAGCTAGTAGAATTAATTCAAAAAAACTATGGATAAAATCATTTAACCACCCTGACGAATGGATTTTTGAACCCCTCCCGACCGATGAACTGCCGGAAACACTATTGATGGAATTGCTTGGAAGTAGAAAAACTATTCTATTCTGTGAAGGGGATAAAGGGTCTTTAGATGAACAAATATTAAATATTATATACCCAAACTTGACTATTACACCCGTTGGAAGTTGCTTCAATGTAGTAAACTATACTCGCGCCTTTAATAAGTTAAAAACGGCAACCACAACTGCAATAGGAATAATTGACACTGACTATCGAACGCCTGCTGAAATTCTACAGCTAAACGCAGACGGCATTTATAATTATAAAGTCGCAGAAATTGAAAATTTGCTTCTAGATGAAACTCTTTTGACATTGCTATCACAACAGCTAATGAAAGAAAAAACTGTGGTGGATGAATTAAAAGAAGCTTTATTGAACAAATTACATAGTGATAGAGAATTGAATATTGCTCACTATATTAGCTCAAGAGTTAACTATACTTTTAAAGCATCTCATGTTGCAAAAGGCAACACCTCAGATGAGGTTAAGGATAATCTAATGGCATTCAATGCTACGGTTAATATTGACGAGTGGTATGCTGAACGTGAAGCCATGTTGAATAATATTACAAACACTAAGAATTATCATCAAGCTATCTTAGCTTACAACAATAAAGGCTTAAAAGGTCTCGCCAACAGAATATTCAAAATACATGACTTTACAGAATCAGCATTGAAACTATTGCAAAGAAATCAGGAAGCACAAAAAGCATTGAAAAAACATTTCCCACCCGAAATAGAATCTACAGCGTAAGTAACCGCATTGATAACCTTCGGGAAGTTCTCAAATCTACCCACCCTCTCACAAACTGTGAACTATTGCCTATTTTAGCACAAATTTTCTGACAGATGAATAAAGTAGTTGCCAACGCGGATGAGGCTATAAAAGATATAGAGTCGGGCATGACACTAATGCTGGGTGGTTTTGGCCTGTGCGGCATACCTGAAAACTGTATTGCAGCCCTGGTGCGCAAAGGGGTGAACAACCTGACCTGCATATCCAACAATGCGGGTGTGGACGACTTCGGCATAGGGCTGATGCTGCAACAGAAGCAGGTGAAGAAAATGATATCCTCCTACGTGGGCGAAAATGCAGAGTTTGAGCGCCAGTTGCTAAGTGGTGAACTGGAGGTAGACCTGGTACCACAGGGTACGCTGGCTACACGCTGCATGGCTGCGGGCTACGGTATGCCTGCGGTGTACCTGCTGGCAGGTGTGGGCACCGAGGTAGCCGAGGGTAAAGAGGTACGCAACTTCAATGGTAAAGACTACCTGCTGGAAGAGGCTTTTGACGCCGACTTCGCCATAGTGAAAGCATGGAAAGGCGACAGGCTGGGCAACCTTATATACAAAGACACCGCGCGCAACTTCAATCCTATGATGGCGATGGCAGGAAAAATAACCATTGCTGAAGTAGAAGAACTGGTAGAACCCGGCGAACTGGACCCGAACTATGTCCATACGCCCGGCATATACGTACACAGAATATTCCAGGGAAGTAATTATGAAAAACGCATTGAACAAAGAACCGTGAGACCCCGCACCCCTAAAGGGGCCTGAGATAGCGGGTATAACTAATTTATAACATAAAAAGCCCCTTTAGGGGTTGGGGTATATGGCACTTAATAAAGAACAAATAGCACAAAGAATAGCCCGCGAGTTGAAAGACGGGTATTACGTGAACCTGGGCATAGGCATACCAACACTGGTGGCCAACTATATACCGGAGGGTGTAAACGTGATATTGCAAAGCGAAAACGGGCTGCTGGGCATGGGGCCCTTTCCGTTCGAAGGTGAGGAAGACCCGGACCTGATCAACGCAGGCAAGCAGACCATCACTACTTTGCCCGGCTCTGTCTTCTTCGACAGCGCTATGAGCTTTGGCATGATTCGCGCCGGCAAGGTAGACCTGACCGTGCTGGGCGCTATGGAAGTAGCCGACAACGGCGACATAGCCAACTGGAAGATACCGGGCAAAATGGTGAAAGGCATGGGCGGAGCTATGGACCTGGTGGCTGCGGCCAAAAACATCATAGTAGCCATGCAGCATACCAACAGGGCGGGCGAAAGCAAACTGCTGCCCGAATGTACGCTGCCGCTGACGGGTGTGCGCTGCATTACCAAAGTGGTGAGCGACCTGGGCGTGTTTGATGTAACTGAAGATGGTTTCCGCTGTATAGAATACGCACCCGGTGTAACTATTGAAGAAATAAAAGCGAAAACAGCGGGCAGGCTGACGATTGCGGATGATGTAAAAGAAATGACTTTTTAAGGATGGGGACGGACAAAGAATACATCCTGTACCATAAGCCCAACTGCTCCACCAGCCTGGAAACACTGAAAATGCTGAAACAACATGGCGTAAAGCCACAACTGCGCCTGTACCTCGAAGACCCGCCCACTCCTGCAGAACTGGATGAACTGCTGAAGAAAATGGGCAAGAGGGTAAAGAGCATCATCAGGACTAAAGAGCCACTGTACAAAGAAGAGTACGAGGGAAAGAAACTGACTAAAAAGCAATGGCTGAAAATTCTTTCAGAGAACCCCATACTCATCAACCGCCCGATACTGATAAAAGGCCATAAAGCCATTATGGGCCGCCCACCCGAGGCGGTGCTGGAACTGGTAGATGCATAGCCTATATTCCTCTTTAGGGTAAGATTTACTATTTTTAATAATAGTAATGAAGTTATTGTACCCGTTCATACTATTTATTGCCTGCCAGCAGGCGACTGTTTCCGCTTATGCGCAAGCTGAATCGGAGAAGGAACTGGTATATAAAATAGTGGATATACTGCGCGCCGGCGACGATTCTTCCTATGCAGCCCTGTTCCCTACTTTTAAGATGATGAGCGAAATGGCGGCTACCTACCAGCCGCGGGATTCTTTCCAGATAGAACGTATCAACAGGATACGCGTCAATATGCGGCATTTGCAGCAATTCGACCCCGAGTACAATCCCCGCATTATAGACAGGATGAATTTTGTGCGCAAGAAAGCAGCCGACTCCGGGGTACACTGGGGCGATATACTGATTGCCAAATACGAGCTGGATAAGCAAAGGCTGCCATATGAACTGATAGGCTTTGAGCTGATAGCGCCTATACGTATGCAGGGGTTTATCTACATCAGGGATATGCTGACCCGCAGGCGCTATGGCATAGCTGTACGCGATATATATATGATGGATGGAAAATGGTATGGAGGAACGGTCCTTAATATACTGGAGGCCAGCAACGAGACCGAATATGAAGAAGCACTGGCGATAGAAGAGAAAGAACTGAAAAGGCTGATGATATATAAACAGCAGGGCCTGCTGGACAGCGTGCTGACAGCCCGTGACAGTATCAGCAAAAGTAAGTTATATGCAGGGGCCGAACTTGATGAAGAAGGTGAAGAAGCAACAACAGCACCTTTGTACAAAGATATAGCAGACAGGAAACTCTATACCGGCTACTTTGATAAGCAGGTAGAGGTTGAACTATATGTGCGTTTTATAAAAGGCACTTGCCCCGAAGCCATATGCTCCTTTGAAGCCATGTATAAATTCGGCGACCTGGATGAGTATATAATATTGGAAGTAGAACGCAAGCCGGACGGAACATTTGTGATGACAGAGGAAGAGCTGGGCGTGATGGAACTGAAGTTGCAAGGCGACACCTTTACCGGTACATGGACATCGGTACGAGACAAAACTGAGTATGAAGCCTACCTGAAAGAGAAGGACGAAATACGTGACCGCAAATTGTACCAACTGGATAAGAAATACGAAGAAGCAGTATGGCGCTAAACCTTATTCAGCCATATCGGCTTTCATCTTCTCCAGGTATTCGGGTTCGTTTACTTCTTTGCCTGTTACTAAAGCCGAAAAATGCTCCGCGCACACTTCTTCGGGATGCAATACATATGGTGTGTTAGTGCCAATGATACTGAATAACTGAGGTTTTTCTTCCAGCTTATATGTTACCGCCTTACCGTCTATTATCAGCGGTTTCTTATTCTTGTCATCGCCTGCAACAACCAACAGGCTTATATCTATATAATCATCTTCAAATACACTGCCGCCATTGTAGGGTTTCTTGCTATGCAGTACCAGCACCATATCTTCACCATCAACAGTAACGTAATGGCTGATAACCGGGCAATCCGGATTGGTGATGTTCAGCCCGTTCATAGCCTTACTTACATCTATACGGTTGCAGGGTTTGAAACCAATGTTTTGGTACAACCGGTCACGCAGCGTCGGGTTGTGCCTGCTGAGTACATGAAATAATTCATGCGCCACCAGGCCTGTACTTACCCCTTCGTCTTTGTTAATGATAATAGCATTTTTACGTGTATAACCACCCGCGCCGAATTCCTCTATACAAGTGGATTTGATAAACAATACCGTATCAGGCAACTCTACTTTCATATTTCCTTCACGCAGAGCAGTAGCAATTTCTTCAAAATCAACTTTTATTTTTTCCTCTTCGGTGGCTGTCCATGTGCGCATCTGTTTACCCGCCATAGCCAGGTATTCTGCCTCGGTATGGTTCTTTGTATCGCGAAACCGGCCCTGCACGTCAAAGGTTGAAAATGAAGCGGTATAATCATCTTTTTGTGTAATAAACCGTGCGGCGTCTGTGCTGTCTGCTACCTGTATGGTAACATTCATGAACCTGAAATAAGCGGAGCCAGCAAAGCTATCAACCGTATAAAAAAATAATACACATAGTGCGGGCAGGTACTTCAACATAGAAATCATATACTAAAAATATGAAAAACGGTTTTTATGAATACCTTCTGTAAGTATTTATTTATAGGGCTATTGCTAACCGTAACCCTATGCTTGGTATCAATCCAGTAACTTTATATAACAAAGAGCATTATGGAGCATCCGGCTATAAAGACATTGGGAGAACTGAAGCGTTCGGGTTACGCACCTAAAACCGTAAAAGAAGAGGTAAGGGACAACCTCGTTACCGCGCTTAAAGAGAAAAAGCAGATTTTCAAAACTGTATTGGGGTATGAAGGCACCGTAATACCCGATGTAGAAAGAGCGTTGCTATCTCGGCATAATATATTGTTCCTGGGGCTGCGCGGGCAAGCCAAGACGCGTATGGCGCGGGAGATGGTGAACCTGCTGGACGAGTGGATACCATATGTAGCAGGCAGCGATATCAACGACAGCCCCTTCGCACCCATATCGGTATATGCCAGGGAGATGATAGCTGATAAGGGAGATGATACACCTATCGAATGGCTGCACCGCAGCCAGCGCTATGGCGAGAAACTGGCTACGCCTGATGTATCAGTAGCCGATTTGATTGGCGACATAGACCCGATAAAAGCGGCTAATATGCGGTTGAGCTTTGCGGATGAAAGGGTACTGCATTTTGGTATCATCCCGCGGTCTCACAGAGGTATATTTGTTATCAATGAATTGCCCGACCTGCAGGCGAGGATACAGGTATCGCTGTTCAATATATTGCAGGAGGGCGATGTGCAGATAAGAGGTTTTAAACTTCGGTTGCCGCTGGATATACTGTTTGTGTTTACTGCTAATCCCGAAGACTATACCAACAGGGGCAGTATCGTTACCCCGCTGAAAGACCGTATAGAAAGCCAGATAGTAACACACTACCCTAAAACAATAGAAATATCCAAAGCCATTACCGAACAGGAAGCAGATATAACTGATGAACAACTGGCTAAGGTAACAGTACCGGATATGTGCAAACTGCTGGTAGAACAAATAGCCATGGAGGCGCGCAAGAGCGAGTACGTGGACCAGAAGAGCGGTGTATCAGCCAGGCTCACCATATCCGCTTACGAAAACTTAGTGAGCACGGCTGAAAGAAGAGCGCTGCTATATGATAATGAAACTGCACAGGTAAGGATATCAGACTTTATGGGTGTGATACCCGCTATCACCGGAAAGATAGAGCTGGTGTACGAGGGTGAGCAGGAAGGCCCTGCCTATGTAGCCCATAGCTTGCTGGGCTAAGCCATCAGGAGTTTGTTCGTTCAGTTTTTCCCAGACCCGCTATCGTTTAAGAAATCTGCAAAAAAAGCAGAGGGTCCAAAAGCCAACAACCCCTACCAGCCCGTTATTG
>JACFNS010000498.1 GCA_019454705.1 Taibaiella sp.
CGCTTGCTTTGTATTCGAGGCTTCAGTTTATGAGTAACCATGGTGCGGTGTATCACAATCGGAGTTATCAACAATTAAGAATAGGGATAGAGTACAAATTGGTACAAGCTGGCATAGGCGTGCAGTTTGACGAATACGGGCGCAACCTTACCCGTTATTCCAACATTGGTTTCTTCGTTAAGAAAAACCTGTACTAAGTGTTATTATTGCGACGGTCAGCAAGCATCACACGTTTTTTTATTTTGCTGAGAAACTCTGCAGACATTCCCAGGTAAGATGCAACATGCTTCTGGGGTATCCGCATATCCATTTCGGGATATTTTTCTTTGAAGACCCGGTAGCGGCTTTCAGCGTCCATACTCAGGTTTTCAAGAACTCTTTTGTGGAAAGAAATAAATGCATTCTGAAACATAATTCTATAATACCGTTCAATGGCAGGTATTTCTTTATACATTATTTGCAACACATCGTAAGGCAGTAAGGTAACTTCACTGTTTTCAATAGCTTCAACATAAAACTTACCGGGTTTCTGGTACACAAAACTTTCCAGGTCGCCTACCCACCAACCTTCTATACCTAACTGTATAACATGTTCCTGCCCGTTGATATCTGTAAAATAGGACCGTACGCTACCCTCTGTGATAAAAATGCCATTCCTCGATATGTCGCCCTCCCTTATGATGTAATGCCCTTTTTTGTATCGCATATTTTTGCACCTCTCTATAATCCATGTAGCCTGGTCGTCCGTCAAGACAATATGCTCCCTCATACTTTTTATCAGCAAGTTTTCCATAACCGGATATTTACCGAAAGATAATATCAATTAAGGTATTTGCAGCTATGAATCACATAAATCAGGAGCCATACTCTTGTTATGTATTTGCAACCCTTTATTGCATCACACAACATTCAAAACCTCTTCCCGCTAATATTCCTGTTACATGAGCAGGGTCTACAGATTCATAGTCTATCCTTAATACCTTGTCACAATCCTCGAGGTCAAAGTTGATACGGCTGCCCGGTAATATGGTCCGCAGCAGGCAGATGAGTTCATCAGCCTGCTGCGGGTTAGTCACATTAGTTTTAAAAACCTCTACCATATTGCCATGTGTTTGAATCATGGTTTAGACTTCAGAATTTTATGGTGGTATATATACGACCCGAATAAAAATCCTACCGGCAGCACCATAAAGAGCATGGCAGGATCCACACCGTAAGTACCTATTGCAGACACTACAGCGCCTACCAGGTCGAAAAACAAACCGGCGTACGCCCACTCCTTCAGCCTGGGGTAGCCCGGCACTACTATGGCTATACATCCCAGTGTTTTGGCAATGCCCAGGAAGCGGGTAACCGTATCGTTATACCCGAGTTCGGTCATAAACTTATGCGCCTCTTCGGTAACTAATATATCAGGAATAGCAGAGAACATCATAAAAGTGACTAACGGCGCAGTGAATGCCCAGTAAATGATTTTCAGCTTTTTCATATTTATAGTTTGATGTGTTTACGCTTATGCTCCGTAATCGTAACTAATCATCCACTGTACACCATACTTGTCTACCACCATGCCAAAGTATGCACCCCAGAATGTTTTGTCCAAAGGCATATTTACCTTTCCACCTTCCAGCAAACCGTTGTAAAATTTCTCTGTTTGCGCTTCGCTATCTGTACTGATAGATATGTTGAAGCTGTTGCAACGCGTAGCTTCGCCAAATGCAGCGGGCATGTCGCAACCCATCAGCATACACTTATCACCTATTGGCAAAGATATATGCAAAATCTTGTCCGCGTCTGCCTCACCTGCGGGTGATGGAACGTCAGCAGGAATATCCTTATTGCGCATCACCATATTTACCGTGCTGTCAAATACCCTG
>JACFNS010000499.1 GCA_019454705.1 Taibaiella sp.
AGGGCTCACAGGAGACACGTTTTATCGTGCCAGCCATTTGTCTGCCTACCATAAGTTTAGCCATGTGTTCGTTGAAGGTGGACGATATAAAACATCGTCTTGCCGTGGCGTAAAATCTGCCTGTGTTTGTACTTTGAACAAGTTCAATGTCACCCATTAATTCTAAGGAAACATAACTTCCTCTTTCGCCCTCACGGACGTGATAATCTTTTACAGTTACCATAAGTCTTTAAGATTTAGTGATTAAATGAATTGAATACAAAGACCCCGGGTGTACCCCGGAGGTCAGAATCCAGTCCGGGTTATGCTAACTGGGTACCTTGAGAACGCATATATACAGTTTCTCTTTTATGGGACATTTATGCTGCCACAAAAGCATTAGTATTAATCTGCTTGAGCACATTAATAATGGAGGTGGATTGAGATGAATTGAATATACCAGCAATTCCCTGGTCATTCATATTAGTAAAAGGTGGTTCAAAGAGTATTTTATTTTCGATTACGCCGTTTTCAGCGAGGTAATCAATTATCATGTTGACAAACTGTATTTGCGTGGGGGATAAGTTTTGGTCATTCAGGAATAATGCAAATGCTTCTTTTGCTGCATTGATATCCAAACCAACTATGCTCCTGATAAATCCACCCACTGGTTGACCATTAGTGACTTTAGCAAGTGTTTCTGCTGACTGCCCTGCCTCAATAGACAGTAATAATTTTTCCAGCTCAGCCAGTTCCGATTTTGTAATGGGCTTATTGGTGCGCAACTTTTGTATGGTAAGGTGATGCTGGTTTTCCCGAATGTATTTTTCAACACGCTTTTTATAGGCGGCTAAATCGCTATAGGCAAAAAGTATATCTACCTCCTCAATATTACCCGTAAACTCATCCTTTATGTCGGTGTATAAATTACGTTTTTGCTCCTTCTCTATATACTTCATCAGCCCTCGCAGGTCTGCCCTCAATTGTTCGCATTTGGATATACCCATTTGCCGCCAGTATTCATCTTCAAGTACTGCACGTATAAGAGGTTCTTTATCTTTCACCTCCCTAATGCGGGTCACTTTAAGCAAGTCCTTGACTGACTCCTGTACCTTTACTTTATTATTATTTACAGCTCCTACTTCGATGATAGCTTCTATTATTTTTAGCATCAAATGATCAAACCTACGGGCCTCTTCATCAGACTTGTCATCCAACGCTAATGGTGACAGATGGTTTCCAATGTCGTTAATCTCCAGGTCTGATAAACTCTCCCATGCCTCACGAGTATTGTATTTATGCACATAGCGTAGTTTAGCTTTAACCCTAAAGTCCTCTTCGGGCATTCTTTTCACGGTGTTGCACAGGGTATCTTTCAAATAGCCGATGTAATCCCGTTCCTCTTCTGTTTTGCCTTGTTTATTCTGCAAAGACTGTAGGATATGTAGCTGCGCCAGAAATATTCTTTGTGATAATGATATTTTCCACCAAACTATACGATTGGTGCACGAAACAAATAATCGCGCTGCTTTCGGACTGGGCATTATTTTTGGTGCGAAATATCTTATCAATAAGCCCAATGGTCTCTACAGCATGGACAGAATTATCAGGGAAGAATGCGTGAATAATATTTCGTAGCAAACATGGAAGTGAAAAACAGCCACTCGTAAGAGTGACTGTTTTTCTTTAATGTATTGTAAATAGCCATGACTCACCTTTTCCTAATTATCAGCCAGGCAGATCATGTCCGGATATTGATCTGTAATAGATCTAATGGTCGCAAACCTGCGTTATCTGCGGGCTGTTATTTACAAAGGTCCCATCTGTACCGCTAACTGTAACCTGACAACCGCCGTCCACATTTTCAGAAGTACAACTATTGAGT